>JBAXIK010000058.1:0-8760 GCA_037138415.1 Opitutia bacterium
GTCCGTGTTCTTTACCTACTTTCTCAGCGAGTTGAATGGTCTGTGCTTCATCTTCTAAATCACAAATGTAAGTAGGCTTACCGGCGAGCAAGGTGTTGAGGGATTCTTTTCGCGATGCGGATCGCACCGAGTAAATCACTTTAGCACCTTCAGCTTCGAGGGTTTTGGCGACGTGCCAGGCGACCGATTTTTTATTAGCGACGCCTAAAACCAAAAATGTTTTTCCACTGATTCCTAGAAACGACATACTTTAATTTCAAACAGTTTGGGCGACTAGAGCGAGTGCGAAACGAATGGAGAGTACCACTTTTCCGTCGAGGCGGACGCTTCCCGTAAGGAAATGAAACTGCTGCAGGGTTTCCACATGCTTCACTTCAATCGTCACCGTATCACCAGGCTTCACCATGCCCTTAAATTTAGCTTCTTCGATGCGACAAAGCACCGGCGTTTTATCAGCAGCCGTCACGCCTTCGGCCTGTAATTTCTTGGTCAAATAAATCGCAGCCGTTTGGAAAACTGATTCGC
Organism: Opitutia bacterium; assembly: GCA_037138415.1. GTDB lineage: Bacteria > Verrucomicrobiota > Verrucomicrobiia > Opitutales > UBA953 > UBA953. The sequence continues at coordinate 526 of JBAXIK010000058.1, forward strand.
ACAATAACACACCTGGGGTGATTGGGTTACCGGGATAGTGCCCGCTATAAAAAGGCTCATCGGCGCAGAAGGTTCTCGTACAAACTGCACCATCGGCGCGGACCTCTTTAATTTCGTCGATAAAAAGAAAAGGTGGGCGGTGTGGGATGGTGGCGAGTATTTCCTGCGACATACCTCTGTTTTGTGGGATATAGGCAGACAAGCGACACGAAAACATCAATGGAGGGTTTGCCTTTGGTCCGAAAATTGTTTGACTCAACGTCGATGAAAACCATCGCCCTCATGCTCTTTTCTTTTCTTCCTTTTTTTGGTAATGCGGCCGAACGCCTTAATGTGGGCGAGCGCTTACCTGACGTGACCTGCAATGATCAAGACGGCAACCCCGTGAACGTCGCTCAATTCGGCGCCCAAGGTTACCTACTCGTTTATTTCTATCCCAAGGCCAACACTCCCGGTTGCACTAAACAGGGCTGCTCACTTCGCGATAACTGGGAAGCTTTAACAAAGATGGGAGTTAAAGTTCTCGGCGTCAGTACAGACAACGAAGAGTCCCAAAAAAGTTTCAAGAAATCACAAAATTTTCCCTTCTCCCTTTTAGCAGATAAAGATAAAAAGGTTATCAAGGCCTTTCATGTGAGTTTAATGGGGTTCGGTTTTGCGAGTCGCTCAGCCTATCTCTTTAAAGACGGCGTTTGCGTGATGGCCGACTACGACGGACATACGGGCGACCAAGCTCAGCAGATTATTAATTTCCTCAACGGAAAAAAATAATCCAGCCGAACGAGATCAGTGTCCCTTAATCGGGAAAAGATCCGTTACGCTGTTGTTCCCGTGAATCCGGCGAATCGCATCGGCCAATAAAGGGGCGATGGATAAAACCGTGATTGGTAATCCGCGTGGATCAACCGGTACAGAATTAGTGGTGATGACTTCATCAATCAGCCCTTTCTTGAATCGCTCGTAAGCGATTTCTTGAATCATGCAGTGTGAAACCATCGCACGTACTGTGCGGGCACCATTCTTCTTAATTAATTCAGCGGCGGCGACTAACGTGCCAGCGGTCTCCGTCATGTCATCGACTAAAATAACATCTTTGCCATCTACATCGCCGACGAGACTCGTTGCAGTTACGGTCGTAGCACTCGTGCGACGTTTTGCGACGAAGCCGTAAGGAAGGTTAAGCATATCCGCGACGGCTGAAGCGTACTTCAGGCCACCGACATCGGGAGAAAATACAGTCGCATCTTTCAACCAGGGTTTATTTTTAATATAGGCGTAGAAGACGGGCGACGCATAGAGATGGTCGACCGGAATATCGAAGAAGCCTTGAATCTGCTGCGCGTGTAAATCAACGGTGAGAATGCGATTCGCACCGGCGGCCGTTAAAAGATTCGCCACGAGTTTAGCAGTGATGGGAACGCGCGGTTTATCTTTACGGTCTTGGCGAGCGTAACCGTAGAAAGGAATGACGGCGGTAATCCGTGCAGCGGAAGCGCGACGGAGCGCATCAATCATGATTAATAATTCCATGATACGGTCATTCGCTGGCACACAAGTAGGTTGCACGACGAACACATCGCACCCGCGAATGTTTTCATTTATTTGCACGAACGTTTCACCATCCGGAAAACAATTCACCGTCGCGGAACCGAGGGGCTCACCGAGATGATCGCAAATTTCTTTAGCGAGTGCAGGGTTGGCGTTCCCTGTAAATATTTTGATGGCTGGCTGACTCATGAATTTGGACGACGAACAGAGTCCAATGATGAGGCAAGCGAATCAACCTTTTTGAATAAATCGGGTAATTTTCTAGATAAAACCACTAAACGACGCTCTAAACCAATAGGGATGGCGGGCGTTCCGTTATAAAATTCGTTCGTCGCCACATCTTGGAAGAGGCCCGTCTGTGCGCCTAATTGCACGCGATCACCCAAGGTTAAATGTCCAGCAACACCCGCTTGACCACCGAGTACACAATAATCACCAAGCGTAGAACTTCCAGCGATACCGACCTGCGCGGCGATAAGACATTGTTTTCCAATGCGAACATTATGCGCGATTTGTACGAGGTTATCAATTTTGGTGCCGCGTCCGATGGTGGTCTGACTGAAGCGTGCACGATCCACGGTGGTATTCGCACCGACTTCTACGTCGTCTTCAAGGACGACATTTCCAATTTGTGGAATGCGATGAATTTCTTGTCCGACGGGTTCGTAACCAAATCCATCCGAACCAATCACGACGCCTGATTGAAAACGACAACGCGCACCGACGATACAATAATCAGCAATGGTGACGCCCGATTTAAACCAAGAGCGTTGTCCGATCGAAACATTTGCGCCGATAAAACATTGCGCTTCGAGAACGACGCCTGGACCAATCGTAGAATTTTCTCCGACGACACAGAGAGGTCCGATGGTTGCGGTAGAATCAATCTTTGCCGTTTTAGCGATGACGGCAGAGGCGTGAATTCCACTCGCTGGCTGAGGCCAGAGTTGAGCTTCGAGGGCTGAGCAGATAAGTGCTAAAGCGTAAGAAGGTTTTTCAACGCGAAGATAAACTTGTTCCGCGTTGGGCTTTCCAGCGTAGTCGGTAGGAACTAAAATGACACCCGCTTTAGAAGTCGCAACGGCGGTGATGTATTTAGGATTTCCTAAAAAAGATAAATCATCGGATCCGGCGTCAGCCAAGGATGCGATAGCTTTAATCGGAGCAGTCCGTGAACCTTCGATAGCCGAAGCCGCCGTGATTTTGGCGAGTTCGGTAATCGTGAGGGTGAAGGACATGTATAAATGAAGCGCCCCTGAAACTCAGGGGCGGACTTCATTATTTTTATTATTTAGCAGCAGGCTTTTCAGCTTCGGCAGCAGAACCTGATTTGTAATTGGCGTTCAGATTCTTAATGATGTCGGCTGTGATATCGAGTGAAGCGTCTGAAGTGAAGGCAACGGCCTTAGGAATGATTAACTGTAGGTTTTTCGCTTTAGCAATTTTATCGGTTTCGATACGGATGTCGGCGATGACATTTTGTTCTAACTGATTAGCGCGTTGTTGAATTTGTCCTTGGGCGCTTTGCGCGAATTGTTGGAACTCATTGAGGCGCTGTTGGAGAGCTTCACGTTTTACATTGGCTTCAGTGATGAGGCTCTTTTTTCCAGCTTCGTTTAATATAGGATCGTTGGCGCGTTTAACGGTGCTGTCGAAATCGGCCTTTAAGGTGTCGATTTCTTTGGCACGGTCATTCACTGCAGCACGACTAGCTTCTAAAGACTTGTCGATGCCCGCTTTGATTTCGACGGCCTTGTTATATTTGGCCATGATTTCAGCGACGTCCACGACGGCGACATTGGGAGCAGCAGCAAACACAGAAGTCGCTGCAAAGAGGAGGAGAGTGCTAAGGGATTTCATAAGGTGAGGAGACTCTGAAAGTGAGTATTTAACTCAGCTTTGGCAATCAAAAGACAGTGCCAAAACTGAAGTTAAATTTGGCTCCCCCACCGTTAACTTCCTGACCATTTGCAGGATTTTTAGTGGTTTTTAGGGGAATACCAAAGTCCAGTCGCATAATCGACCCGCCGAGTAAAATTCGCATACCCACACCCCAATCGGAATTGGCTCCCGATAAATTAAACTTCGTCTCCCCGCGATCCACGAAACCGTAATCGTAGAAAGTCGCTAGGCGCAGGTTATCAGCCACTTTGATGGTATATTCAGCAGAGAAATAGCCGTAGCTGAGACCACCCATCGGCTGATTGCCGCCACCCGTAGAATTTAAGTCCCAGGTATTAATCGCACCGACATCATTATAATTAAAGCCGCGCATATCGTAAGCGCCGCCCAAATAAAAGCGTTCGTAGAAGGGCAACGAACCTCCCGCTCCCGTGATTAAACCGACCCGAGCAAGAATGCCGAGAGTTTGTTCCGACGTCGGGGAAATTAAAAACCACTTACCGGTTCGTAGTTCTGAACGTAAATATTTTAAGTCACCACCGAGACCGGCGATTTCTTCTGATAGTGAAATACGTACGCCTTTAGTTGGAAAATTATATTCATCGCGTGTATCTTTAACTAGTGAGAGCGTTATGGATGAAGTAATCTTAGGATTTCCTTGTTCTAATTGCACATCTGCGGGAGCGGTTGCTAAAACACTACCGACGGAAGTACGGCGTAAGTCATAAGCGACGCGACCTTCGACGACGCCCCATAAGCGGCGACGTGCATAAACTCCGATATCTTCATTAAGAACACTGTAATTGCTCGAAGCATAACCTGCGTAACGACGTTCGATTTTATAGCCGACGGCTAAATCGCGATCCCATAAGGAAGGTTCTTCGAATGAGTGTTCAACCGTGCTTGAAACACTGCCGAGCGAGAGACGTAAGCGGAATTTTTGTCCAGCACCACGATACCAACCTTCCGGGTTAGAGTAATCGAAATTACCTTCAGAATACTCAACGAAACCAACTAGTTGCTCGACCGTGCTATAACCTGCACCGAAGCTGACGGAGCCCGTGGGGCCTTCTTTCACGAACACGCGCATATCGCTCTGTCCAGGTACCGACGTCGATACGGGCGTGATGCGAACTTCTTCGAAGAATTGGGTATTTTTTAAACGAGCTTCCGAAACGCGAGCACGTGCTAAGTCAAAAACTTCGCCAGGGCTGAGGGCTAACTCGCGCGCAATGACTTTAGAGCGAGTCTTCGTATTACCTTGGATATCAATCGCACGTACGGTGAAACGCATTCCTTCCGTCACCACAAAACTGACGTCGATTACCCCGGTATTTAAATTAGGTTTACGCTGCGCATCGACATTGGCGTTCAGGTATCCCATCTGCCCGTAGTACTCTTTAACTTTTTCGGCAGCGGCACTCAACGCAGCATCGGAAAAAGCTTCGCCTTTAATAAAGTGATCTACTTCACTCTTGTACGCACCGCGGCGGAGGGAAGGCTCGACAATAATTTTTTGTAAAGACTCGGTGGTGAAAGCTGGGCTGGTGGCGGCTAATTTATTTCCCGAAATGGAAACATCGCCGACCGTGTAGCGACGACCTTCCGTCACTTTAAAAATAATATCAATCCAGCCCTTCGCACTTTGCCCGTCTTTAGATTTTTCTAAATTCTTGATAACACAGGCTTTTTCTGCGTCTTTTTCTTCGACTTTCACATCGAGAAAGCCGCGCGAACGGTAAAAATCGATAATCGCATTCACATCTTTTTTGTAATCCTCAGGGTCGAGTCGACCATTGCTCAACAACCACGAGAATTTCCACCAGCGCCAATTCGAAGCTTTGAGTTCAGCGCCTTCGATGACTTCGCTTGGCGAAAGTTGTTTCGCGCCTTCGATAGTGATGTTATCGACACGTAAATCGGCACTTTCTCTAATCACATAAGAAACACAGACGCCGCCAGGAACTTTGTAAATTTGCGCATCCACCGTGGTGAATGGACGTTTCTTACGAATTTCTTTTTGTAATTTTACTTCGGCGCGACGGAGGGCCGCTTTATCTAAAGGCTCACCGAGTCTTAATCCATCGGCGTAACGATCATCGTTTTCTTTATCGAACATGCCATCGCCACCGATGTATTCAAATTTTGCAATCGTCGGACGGGGTTCGACCATGACGACTAAATCGATCTGTCCTTTGGCTATATCTAACTCAGGGACGACCGAAACTTGATCAAATTTTCCGGTGCTATATAAAGCACGTACAGTATTCGCGGCGGCATCTTTGTTGAAGAGCTGGCCAGGACGTAGCGAAACGTAACCCAAAACATATTGTTCAGAAACCGAATCCCCTTGTGACTTCACGCGCACGGAGCGGATGACGGGGTCGACCATCGTCTCGACGCTTTGACCGAGTAAAATTCCCGGGGCAAGGGCGAGAGTGAAGCAGGCAGCTTTTAAGAAGCTACGGTGGACTTTGGTTTCATTCATCACGGGATGTTTCTCTGGCGGGAGAATCGAAGCGTGTTAAGCCTGGATTCCATTGCAAGTTAATGTCGTGCGTAGGACCATTTCGGTTTTTGGCGACAATTAACTGGCGCAGGTAACAGCCTGAACCATCCGACGTTTCCGCATCCCCTTCTCCAGCGGCCTTACTTTGCGAAGCGGATAACTTGGCAATAATCATCACAATATCGGCATCTTGCTCGATGGAACCCGATTCACGAAGGTCGGACATCTTGGGTGGTCGGCCTTCGTCTTCGGACTTACGGTTCAACTGTGCCAAGGCAATCACCGGGACATTAAACTCCTTCGCCATCGCCTTAATACTGCGCGAGACTTCGGCGATTTGTTGCTCACGGGGTAACGACGAATCTAGCCCATTAATCAGCTGAATATAATCGATCACGATTAAATCTAGTTTGCGTTGGGCATGCATGCGGCGGCACTTAGCGCGAATTTCTAAAATAGTTTGTCCACCATTATCATCCACCATCAGCGGCAAACCACGGTACTCATTCGCCGCGGTGACTAAGTCGACTTGAGTCTGGTGATCGGGGTGAGCGGAACGCAACTTCTGCATGTTCACCCGCGCACGAGAACACAATAAACGCAGCGCCAATTCGCGCGCTGGCATTTCTAAAGAGAATAATAAAACGTTGGCCGGAGCCTTGTTCGAGTTGGGCTTAGGGAAGAGCGCAGCCTCAATAAAATTAAGGGCAATCGACGTTTTACCCATCCCTGGACGGGCCGCCACGATGACCATTTGGCCGCCCTGAAAACCGAAAGTTAATTGGTCCAATTCCGTGAATCCCGAAGGAACACCCTGCACCGAGCGACCATCGCGTATGATGCGTTGCACCATCTCCATCGCTTCATCAATCGGCTTATCAATTTTCACCGCCGAGTCCGAAACACGGTCTTCACTGATCTTAAAAAAGGCCTGCTCAACATCTTCAAGCAAGCGCTGAATGTCATCCGAATGCGCATGCGCTTTTTCCACGGTCGTGACCGCGGTCGAAATCAAACAGCGTAAAAAATGTTTCTCGCGGACGATTTGTAACCAGTGCGGAGCGTGCGCCGTAGAGGCCACCAAACCCGTGAGTTCATTGATGTAAGTAGCTCCACCGGCAGACTCGAGTAATCCCTCGCGACGCAGGCGATCGGTGACCGTGATTTCATCAATTCCAGAATTTTCTTTGGAAAGTTTTTCCGCAGCTGCGAAAATATCTTGGTGCTTCGGATCAAAGAAATATTCCTTCCCCACCTTCTCCGACTGGCAGCGCTGCATGGTCTCGCCACCGTCGATGAGTAAGCTCGCAATCAATCCACGCTCAGCGTCTAAATTATGTGGGGGAACACGGTCTCCGTAATTAGGAGCCGCCTCCTTGCGGTTTCTTTTTTGATATTTTTCAGCCATGGACGAAATAGGGGAAAATCCTTTGTATCACTTCCCCGCCCTAAACGGAGTCTCAAATCCTCCCAGGTTACAACCACCCGAAATGTGAATAAAATGGGGGGTTAATTGTTACGATTGTGGCAGAATTGATACGGAATTATGCCCTGTCACATAACTGTCACATTTGTCTATAACTTGAGGGGAACTTACCCACTTCTACGGCGTTATAAGGGTGGCTAAAAACCATTCTTTTCTTTCCATTATTTTGTGCTCACCGCCCTGTTAATTTTTGCTGCTACTACGCCCGTTCAGGAGCTTCCCGAAATCAAATTTAGGGCGCTCAGTTTCAACGAACCGGTCATCGAATTGGTAATCATGGATCCACAAAAAATGGATGCCAATGCAAGTACCGCTAAGGGGAACAAAAAAGATAAAAAAGACTCTCCTCCGGGCGAGCCACTCAAGGTTTATGGCGTCAGTCTCACCGAAGAAAAAAAGACCCACTACGCGGACGGTCGGCTGACATTTTATAAGGCTAATACCGACCCCGACGGCGTCACGACGCTCACGCCTTTTGTCGACGCCATCGTGCCTGTGCCCAACAGTTCGTACATCGCCATCATTTCTGGTTCGGCGGACAAACCCACTTTGCAACTCGTACCCGATTCACCTGAAAAAATGGCGGCTGGCAGTATGCGCTTTTTCAACGTCTGCAATGCGCGATTGGGCATGGATTTCCCCGGACTCAGAAAAGTTCTATCACCGGGAGAAGATATTCTTTATCAACCCAAATTAAAAGATGGTGATTACGCTCAGGGTCAATTCCTCCTCTGGGATGAAAATAGTGAATGGAAGCCTGCAAGCAGTTTAAGGTGGATGCAGTCCAATG
>JBAXIK010000059.1:0-8584 GCA_037138415.1 Opitutia bacterium
GCCTCTTTGCCTCTCCCCTCGCCAACATGCCAACTTGCTAACCCGCCCCCTGAACTAGTTCCCCTTGCCCACGTGTACCCTCGCGTACCGCGCTCGCGTCCCTTGTCCCCTGAACTCACTTCATCGCCTTCAAATAGTCATCCAACTCTCCCAACTTCATATCCTGCCATCGACTGCCCTCCAGGCGTGATACGGTTGATTGAGTAACACCCATGCGTTTGGCGACTTCAACCTGAGTGAGCCCAGCATCGCATCTCAATCGTTCTAAATGCGCACCTAATAGAGTATCATCATGCCGATCCGCTAATTGCTTAGCGGCCAGCCGAGTATAACCGAGTAGTTCCGATGCTAGTAAGCTCAGACTCAACACTTTCTTCTTACGTGTTTTAATCATCATGATGATTTATACGCGTCGAGCCAGCGGTGGCAATATGCAATATCTGCATATTGTGATTTCTTGTCACCCGCATAAATAAGCCACATTTTATATTCCGACTCTTCTAACCAAAAATATATTCTTACCGGTGCTAGATTCGACTGCGTTCCTTGATCAACGGCCATAATCCCGCGTCCCTCCCCATGAATCCAGCCGGGATTATTAAATCCCCTGCCCAGTTGCGGATTATTAAGCCAAACATTTAAATATTGATACGTCTTCACCAGCGCCCGATCCGCGCTCGCGGGATGTCTCTTCCGTAAATTCTTAAAGGCTTTTTCAAAGCCATCCCCTGGATCTATAGTCCACAATTCCTTCATCCCAAAAATTTTAAGTCATCACACCATTCCTCAACCCCACATCACTAAGCTATCTACCTCAGCTATTTCGCCTCTCCCCTTGTCCCCGTGTCACCTTGCGTGTTCCACCCGCGCCACATATCCCCAGCGCCCGCACCCCCAAAAGGGGTCAGACTACGCTGATGGTGCCTGACCCCATAAACAGGGTCAGACTACGCTTAAGGGGTCAGACTACGCCGGCGTAGTCTGACCCCTTTTTCCTAAGGCATGCGTGGTATTGTGACGACACTTCAGCTGGATGTTCTAAATTCATGCCTAGATCTATCCGAATAGAAAATCCCAACTCAGTCTTTCATGTGTTCTCGCGCGGAAATTATCGTCAACCGATTTTCCAAGATCCCGAAGCAGCCCAAGTGTTTTTAAAATTACTAGAGGAGACAATCATCCGGACTGATTGGCATGTGTATGCTTTTGCCGTCATGCCGAACCACTTCCACATGGTAGTGAAAGCGCCCCGTGCTAATTTATCTCGTGGAATGCATTTATTATTAACCTCTTTTGCTCTTCGATTTAATGGTTTCCGTGATGAACACGGACATGTCTTTCAGGGCCGTTATCAAGCTAAGCGTACGCCAACAGGATTTGATGTCTCCAAGGTAATAGACTACGTTCATCTTAACCATGTACGAAAGGGTTTACTGAAGGTGGAGGAGCTGCCACTCTCTAAACTTAGCAGCATCTCATTATTATTAAATCCGGCTAAGCGCGGTATTTTTCGAATCCAGGAGGGGCTTAATTTTATCGGCTACCCTGATAATTCAATAGGTTGGCAGGCATACCTGGAACACATACGTGGAGTATTTCTAAAGGACGATGACTCGAAATTATTTGATTATGAGTGGGACGTGGCGATGAAAGCTGAGAAAATCTTGTTAGATAAAAATCCTAAGGCTCTCGATAGGCCATCGGACTTACCCTATGCGGAGATTATGAAATTAGATGAAGCTCATACAGAGCAAGTCATACAGCGCTTAATAAATGAAGCAGGAAAGAAAGATACAGACCTATTGCTTGATCGTGGTGCCCTAGATTGGAAGATCGAGTTAGCCATGAAGATCTTAGCAACCACAACCGCTTCCGTACCACACGTTGCCCTAAGATTAAAAACCGGCGACCCCGGTAATCTTTTACGGTTAATCAAAAAAAGGGGTCAGACACCATCAGCGTAGTCTGACCCCTTTAATAGGGTCAGGCACCATCGGCGTAGTCTGACCCCTTAAGCGTAGTCTGACCCCTTTTTTATTTGGAACCTAAGAACCAGTAGCCGGCATACAGCCACAGGGGCGTGATGATGGGGCAGAAGGCCATAGTGAACACGGAACAGCGCAGCGCTATGGGTACATCCCCCTTGTACATTTCAACAATGAGAAAACTAAATATCCCAGCAGGCATAGCAGCCTGCACTAACATGACCTTCCGTAATTCAGGATCCTGCACAAAATAGGCCGCCACAAGTAACAACGCCACGGGTATGATTATCCAGCGAGCTAAAATAATCCCCAAAGTGATTCTTCCTTCCGCAAAGAACTTATACCCTTTCATGGTTTCATGAAAATAAATCCCGGTAAGAATCGTCCCAACCGGAATCGCACACTGCCCTACCCAGTGTAAAATCTCAGCCGTAAATGTCACCGGTGCAGCATTACCCCAACCAACAAGATTAATAGTCAGCGCAATGGCCAATGACAACGTCATGGGTTGCAGTAAATTCTTTAAACCACTCCAGCCCTTCTTGCCCGATAAATAAGCTACTCCAAACGTCCACACAGCCGCCTCAACGCCTACATTGTGCACCAACAAAACTCCAACGACATCCTTATCAAACAACGCAGCCGTAATCGGAATACCTAGATAACCGAAATTATTAATGCCCGCAGAATAAGCAAACGTACGCTTCGCGACACCTTCCTCAAAGCCCAATAAATTCGACAATAATCTACCAATTAAAATTCCGCCGACAATCATCAGAAATCCGGTGCCCAAATATAAACCGGCCTGCGCACTCGAATTCAAAAGTTTATTATTACAAACACGGGAAAATATGAGTGCTGGAAAAAATACCCAAATCACCAAGCGCATGATCGGTAAACGCGAGGCCGGACCCAACCACTTACGACTCGCCATGAACCAACCGATTGCGACCAACAGAGACACATTCAAAAGGGCCTGCGCAAATTCGATATTAAAGAAATTCATTAGCAGAGATAGCCCACCCTACTCTGCACTGATTTTAAAGAGTAAAAGTCGGCCTTATCTCAGTATTTTCGGGTCGCTTGACTTATCTGCGTTTTCGGCGATACTTAACGAGTTCCTTCTCAGTCGATCCCGATTTTGTCGACGTAACCATTTCGGGGGTGTTCCGGATTCGATTCCCACCAAGATATCATGACGGCATGCAGAGGAAGTCAGTTCCCTCTTAAATCCAACTGGCAGCATATAACTGCTAAAAACACAATCACGTTCGAGAACGGTAACGCTCTCGCACTCGCTGCTTAATTACAGCGACGGACCCTAGGGCCTGACCTGTATCCCTAGATCAGTTCGGTTAACGCAGGCGATCCCCTCCTTTCGTCTCTATCTCCGGGGTAAGTGAGAATGAGAATAGGCCGCACGGATGCTCATCTCCAAACGCGGTCGAGATCAATGATGCAGCTACGCATGTAGAAGTTGCGACGTACGGGTAGGAAGACGTGGGTTCAACTCCCACCACCTCCACCATTTGATTCAGCTCATTCTCACCAAGGAATGGGCTGATGTCGTTTACCCCAATTACATCTTCAAATACATTTCCATCTTACAATCATAACCACCCAAGTCGACGATCTGACGATACACCCGGCGCAACGACTTATCCTTCGGCTCAACGCGCCCGGGATTCACAAAAATGAGTCGACCGCCCGGACGAAAGACCGCGCCCGCCACTCTAAACAGATCTTCAAATAAGCCTTCTAAATTGGGCACGCGAACGCGACGACCTAAAGGCGGGTTGGAAATAATGAGCGATACATTTCTCTTCTTTAATTCAGGAATGATATCAATATTTCGGAAATCGCTGGTGTAAAAGGCACCCCGCACACCGTCGAGTTTCGCCGCCGCAAAATTACCTTTCATCATCGCAATAGCCGACTCACTTAAGTCCGTCCCCACGACGCATTTCACTTTCGCATGCATGGCCATCTCAATGAGTTCGAGTCCAGATCCACAAAACGGATCCCAAACCATTTCTTGATCATCCGTTCCAGCCAATCGTGCCATACAAGCAGCAATGGGCGGATGCGATGCTGCGTTCACAGCCTTTAATCGATACGCTAAACGAGGGTCGGGTGAAACACGCGGACGGATTTCTGCAATCGTCGCACCCGGTGCTAAAAATACATCGAGCGACCACGGAGCTTCGCGCGCATCATTTAAAATCTTCGGATTAATTTTGAAAGCAGCCTGCGTTACTTTCTCCACCACCGCATCTTGATTATCACTGCCTGAAAAAGCTAAACGGTAACGCCATGAGCCTTCCGTAAAGTGCTCCATTAAACGTTCCGTAAGTGGTGACGCAATGACCTTGGCTAATTCATTAACCGCATCGGGCGACTGCGGATCGCGCACGCGACCAATGTAAAAACCCACTGTATCAAAACATCTCAGTTGATAGATATCAGCCAAGCAAAACGGGGATTTCGCCGCTACTACGACGTGACAGCCGCGAATTTCTAAGAGTTTAAATTTACCACCCTTCGCCTCCGCTTCTTTTACTTCTTCAGCTAAGATAGCTTCTAAACCACGGCGACAACGGAGACTGATTCTTAAAGTATCATAGCGATCCAAAACAGCATCCATGCGAATTTTAGCCGGACTCTCCTTACGTGCCACATTCGCTCGAACCTTCTGTTCCGAAATCGGAAGTGCGTTAGTTCCACCTACCGCTTTTAAAGTTTCTTCGCCGGCGATTTTTTCGAGAGCCGAACCCGCTTTCTTTTTTTCGCGTTCCACCGAACTCGTTTTCAAAATAGTGATAATTTCTTTTTCAGCTTCGACATCGCCACCCAGCTTCGGAATCGCCGCCATCGCATAGCGACGCACCTTTTCAGAAGGATCAGTCAGCAATGACTTCACCCAAGACTTCACTTCGGTTTTCTGTTTTTCGTTTTGGCTATTGGCAAAAACTACACCCACGGCGCGGATGAGGGCAACCTGGCGACCCCGTTCCACCTGGCTGGCCTTATTGAATTTGGGGACCTCGACGGTCCAAAGTTGGTCGGCTGACAACTCGCGGAGTCGGCGATACAAGTCATTATCAGCTTTCATAGCAAAGAGTGTGTCGGACTGCTAGGCAGCGATGTCAAGGGCGACCAAATTTAAGGCTCAAACGCGATTTGAGCTCAAACCTTCGTAAAGTATCCATTTTAGGCTAAAAATTGCTCCATTTTGGGACAAATTATTTCCATTCAGCCCGCCTCCGCTCGCCGAGAACTTGCCGAGCCAAACCAGCGTCAGAAAATCTAAAAATCTGCCCCTATAAGTTGCCTTTGACAGAGACCAATTATTGTTCACTAGATTTAACACCCTTGCGGATTACCAAAGGGGGGTCTCACACACCAATTTCATAAACCTGTCACCTTCCCGACACTTTCAAACATACAAGAAATGAATAATCCCGGACTACCCGAAAAACAGGGCCTCTATGACCCGCAGTTTGAACACGATGCCTGTGGCGTCGGCTTCGTCTGTCAAATGAAGGGTAAGCGTTCCCATGATATTATTCAGCAAGCGCTGACCATCTTGGTTAACCTCGATCACCGCGGGGCTTGCGGCTGTGAAGTGAACACCGGCGACGGCGCAGGTATTCTCATTCAGCTCCCTCACACTTTCTTAAGCAAGGTCTCCAAAGACGCAGGCATCAGTGCCCTGCCCAAGCCCGGACACTACGGCGTCGGCATGCTCTACGTTTCGCCCGATGCAAAAATCCGCACCGAGTCCGAAAAAACTTTTACCGACATCGCGAAGTCCCAAGGTCTCACCGTTCTCGGCTGGCGTACCGTTCCTACGACGAATACATCACTCGGACAAACAGCCGTAAAAAGCGAACCGACCGTTCGCCAAGTATTTATCGCCCGTCCAGCTGATTGTGCGACCGACCAAGATTTCGAGCGTAAACTTTTCATCGTTTCAAAACGCGCCCATAACGAAATCCGCGCCTCCGGAAAAGATAACCATTACTACGCCTGTAGCATCTCTTGCCGTACCCTTATTTATAAAGGTATGTTAATGCCTGAGCAGGTTGGAAAGTATTTCCCTGACTTAAATGATCCGAGCATGGACACCGCATTAGCGCTAGTACACTCGCGTTTCTCGACCAACACCTTCCCGAGCTGGGAACGTGCGCACCCTTACCACTACATCGCACACAACGGCGAAATCAACACGCTCAATGGTAATGTCAATTGGATGAAGGCCCGTGAGCCATTGCTCGCGAGCCCGCTCTTTGGAAAAGACATCGAGAAAATTAAGCCGATCGTAAATCCGAACGGTTCCGACTCTGCTAAGTTCGATAACGTTTTAGAACTTCTCGTGATGGGCGGACGCTCACTACCTCAAGCGATGATGATGATGATTCCAGAGCCTTGGAATGGTCACGAATCGATGAGTGAACAAAAGAAGGCGTTCTACGAATACCACTCTTGTGTGATGGAACCTTGGGATGGCCCTGCATCGGTTGTCTTTACGGATGGTACGATGATTGGTGCGACGCTCGACCGTAACGGTCTCCGCCCTTCTCGCTACTACGTCACCAAAAATGATTTAGTCATCATGGCTTCGGAAGCCGGCGTTCTTCCTGTTCCTCCAGAAGAAGTGGCAAGCAAAGGCCGTCTCCAACCTGGACGCATGTTCCTCGTGGACATGGAAAAAGGACGCATCATCGCCGACGAAGAAATCAAACAACAAATCGCGACCGAAAAACCTTATCGTCAATGGCTCGATGGTAATCTCATCAAGCTCGATAAAATTCCTAAGTCTGAAAAAACTCCAATCACTGACCACGAAACGATTCTGCAGCGTCAATTAGCGTTTGGTTATACGTTTGAAGATCAGCGTAAAATTTTGCTCCCGATGGGCAAAGATGGCGTGGAAGCGATGGGTTCAATGGGAACCGACATTCCTTTAGCAGTTCTCTCCAATAAATCGAAATTACTTTACGATTATTTCAAACAACTCTTCGCCCAAGTTACCAATCCTCCAATTGACTGTATCCGCGAAGAAATTGTGACGTCATCCGTCACCACCATCGGACCTGAGCGCAACTTGTTGGATCCTAATCCACACAGCTGTCACCTCATCGAATTAACGACTCCCATTTTAACCAATGAAGAGTTAGCAAAATTACGTGACGTGACGCATGGTCAATTCCGCTCGGTGACGATTCCAACACTCTTCAATCCCAAAGCAGGTGCTAAAGGTTTAGAAGAAGCGATGAATGAAATCTGCCGTCAGGCCAGCCTGCAGATTGATGCAGGTGTTAATATTATTATTCTTAGCGATCGTGGCGTAGACCGTAGCAATGCTGCCATTCCTGCCCTCTTAGCTGTGTCCGGACTTCACCACTTCCTCATCCGCGAAGGCAAGCGTACCAAAGTAGGTTTAATTCTCGAGTCAGGCGAACCGCGCGAAGTTCACCACTTCTGTACCCTCATTGGTTATGGTTGTGCTGCAATTAATCCGTACCTCGCATTTGAAACGCTTGACGACATGATCCGAGAAAAACTCTTGGAAGGCGTCGACCATTACACTGCCTGTAAGAATTACGTGAAGGCTGCGACTAAAGGTATCGTAAAAGTCGCTTCCAAGATTGGTATCTCCACCATCCAAAGTTACCTCGGTGCTCAAATCTTTGAGTGCGTCGGTCTCCAACAAAAAGTCGTTGATAAATATTTCACCGGTACTGCAACCCGCATCGAAGGTTCTGATTTAGCTGCGGTTGCTGAAGAAACGATTAGCCGTCACGCTAACGCATTCCCTGAGCGCGTGGAACATCCGCAAACGCTTGAAGTCGGTGGTGATTACCAATGGCGCAGTGAAGGTGAAGGTCACCTCTTCAGCCCACAAGTCATTCACTCACTGCAAAAAGCTGTTCGTACGAATAACTTCGATACATTCAAAACCTATTCATCATTGGTCAACCAACAGATGAGTCAGATTTTTACGCTTCGTGGCTTACTCGAATTGAAACCACAAAAATCCATTCCGATTGAGGAAGTCGAGAGCGCTGACCAAATCTTAAAGCGTTTCAAAACGGGCGCGATGAGCTACGGTTCGATTTCGCAAGAGGCACACGAAACTCTTGCTATCGCGATGAACCGCATCGGTGGTAAATCGAACACCGGTGAAGGGGGCGAAGATCCTGATCGTTTTACTTGGACGAATGCGCGCGGTGATTCAAAGAATTCCGCCATCAAGCAAGTGGCTTCTGGTCGCTTCGGTGTAACCAGTCTCTACCTCACTCAAGCTTGCGAATTACAAATCAAGATGGCTCAAGGGGCCAAGCCTGGTGAAGGCGGACAGCTCCCTGGCGGTAAGGTCTATCCTTGGATTGCCAAAGTTCGTCACTCGACCCCGGGCGTCGGACTCATCTCTCCTCCCCCACACCACGACATTTACTCGATCGAAGATTTATCCGAACTCATTCACGATTTAAAGAATGCTAACCGTGCTGCACGCGTCAGTGTAAAACTCGTTTCTGAAGTCGGCGTTGGAACGATCGCTGCCGGTGTGGCGAAAGCTCACGCAGATGTTGTTC
>JBAXIK010000060.1:0-8169 GCA_037138415.1 Opitutia bacterium
AGCCAAAGACGTAAAATTTGATGCGGATGCTTGCCAGATGCTCGGTATTCAAGGTCAGGCCGCACGGCAAGCTGACCAAGCCGCCCAACAGTTTTTACGCATAGCGGACGGCCAAGGTTTTAGAATAAACAATGAGCCTGCTTTGTCCGAACAAATTCAAAAAGCTATTTTAGTTGGATTTATTGATCGATTGGCGGTGCGACTCGATGCGGGAACTTTGCGCTGTGCGCTGGTGCATAATCGCCGTGGTGAATTGAGACGCGAGTCGATGGTTCGCGCCGCTAAATTATTAGTTGCCGCCGAGATCGATGAAATTCAGACGCGGGGCGAAGTGACGACATTTTTAAGCCTCGCTACAGAAATTAAAGAAGAATGGCTAAAGGAATTATTTCCTAGCGAATTCTCTAACCAAAACTTTGTTAAATATGATCCTACGCAAAGACGTGTGGTTACGCGGGTCGAGAGACGCTTCCGTGATTTAGTTTTCGAGTCGAAAGAACAGGAGGGCCTCTCCAGCGATGAAGCCTCGCAGCTCCTGGCAACCGAGGTTCTGGCAGGAAGATTAGAATTAGAAAAGTGGGACCATGCTGTGGATGCTTGGATTAACCGCTTAAATTTTTTAGCGAAGCACTGTCCTGAATTAAGTATTCCCGTCTTTGATGAGTCGGGAAAACGAATGGTGGTAGAAGAAATTTGTCAGGGAGCCGTCGCCTACCGTGACATCCGTGACCGCCCCGTGATGTCTGTTGTGCGCGGTTGGTTAACTCATGAACAACACTTGGCCCTGGAATCCTATTGCCCCGAAAAAATAATTCTACCCCGCAAGAAGCATCCTGCGAAAATTGAGTATACCAATGATGGTGAGGCTTTGATTGAGGCGACCGTGCAAGAACTGTACGATGTTCCTGGTGCTAAACTTAAAGTCTGCCAAGGACGGGTACCTTTGGTGATATGTATTCAGTCGCCCGCTCGACGTACCCAGCAACGGACAACAGACTTGGATGCATTTTGGAAGGGGTCCTATGAGTTAGTTAAGAAAGAACTCAAAGGCCGTTACCCTAAGCACGAGTGGCGTTAAAGGGTCGTTTGACTAAACGAGTTCGGTAATATAAAAATTATTAATGCAGTTTGCTGGTAAAACACTTTGGTCGGACTTGCCTCTTCATGTCGTCGATTTCGAAGGCAGTAGTCGTACGGGTGTGATTGAGTACGGCGTAGTTACATTATTTCGAAAAGAAGTTTTTTCTACCGCGACCAAAATACATGGCGCTCGCGCGAGCTTATCCAAACTCGATACGCAATGTCATGGATTAAGTGATCGCGATTTAATTAATCTGACTCCTTTTGAAAGTGAGTGGGATTACTGGGTTTCACTTCGTCGCACGGGAATATTTGTGGCCCACAATGCTTCGGTGGAGTCGCAGTTGCTGCGTTTGACTTGGCCCAGACCTTCAGCGGTTCCTTCACTGGAAGAGAGTGTCCAGACGGCAGAGTGGGGGCCATGGATAGACTCGTATCGGCTGGCCCGACTTTGGTTACCTACTTTGGGTGACTATAAATTAGCCTCACTAGTTAGACTATTTAAGTTACAGGGCCAGTTGGACAGCCTAGCCGAGCGTCACTGCCCACCTCAGCGACGTAAGTATCATTGCGCACTCTATGATGCCCTCGCTTCAGCCCTTATTTTAAGGACGCTCTGTGCGGGGGAGGGTCGGTCCCAACTCACGGTATCACAATTAGTCCAAGATAGTCTGAGTTTGCCTGCCCGTGAAGATAATATGCAGGGAGAATTCGATTTATAAAAATTTCCGCTTCACACCTTACCACTTAAGTATCTAGATAATCTACTCTATGGCTTCAAAATCTCCTATTCGTGTTTCTGTAACTGGCGCCGCTGGCAATATCGGCTACGCCGCTATATTTAGAATCGCCTCAGGTGCGGTGTTTGGCGCGGATCAGCCAGTGGCTTTAAACTTAATTGAAGTAGGTCCTGGTTTAAATGCTTTAGCGGGTGTAGTGATGGAGCTCCAAGACTGTGCGTTTCCCTTGCTTGCTGACGTCGTCGCTACCGGAGATTTAGATGAAGGATTCAAAGATGCCGATTGGTGTCTTTTAATTGGCGCGGTTCCACGTAAAGACGGCATGGAGCGAAAAGATTTATTAGGTATCAATGGAAAAATTTTTGTCGGACAAGGACAAGCCATTGCACGCTCTGCTAAAAAGTCCGTGAAAGTTTTAGTCGTTGGCAACCCCTGTAACACTAATGCCTTAATCGCTCTACGCTCTGCTACCGGACTAAAAGAAGAAAATTTCTTCGCGATGACACGTCTCGACGAGAATCGTGCGAAGTCACAGTTGGCTAATAAAGCCGGCGTTCATAATTCCGTGGTCAAGAATGTAGCTATTTGGGGAAATCACTCCTCCACGCAGTATCCTGATTTCACCAATGCTACGATTTCTGGTAAGCCTGCGACCCAAGTGATTACAGATCACGCATGGTTAAAAGAAACCTTCGTCAGCGATGTTCAAAAGCGTGGTGCTGCCGTCATCAAAGCCCGTGGTGCTTCTTCGGCAGCTTCTGCCGCTAATGCTGCACTTGATACTCTCCGCAATTTACATTTTGCGACTCCTGCGGGCGAATGGCATTCGGTCGCAGTCCTCTCCAAGGGTGATTATGGTATTACTCCAGGAATCATGTTTGGATATCCTATTCGCACTCTTGCCGATGGGTCTTGGGAAATTGTTAAAGGATTACCGGTCGACGAATTTTCGCGGAGTAAAATTTCAATTACCGAGAACGAGTTATTAGAAGAGCGTGCGACCGCATCTGAAGCGCTTGGCCTAAAACTCTAAGTACTATTCGGCGCTTAGTTTTATCAAGGTGATATCAGCTGGACGACACGTACCCAGTTGAATTTCACCATTATTAGCGGCAGAAAAGATCGGTGGTTCCGGGCGGATGGGTTCTACATTTCGTTCAGCCCGACCTCCGTTAATTTTTTGAAGTCCAATGTAGTCGAGAATTACCGGATTAGCACTAGCGAGAATGGTTTTTTCTGATTTACACCAACTCGCATCAAAGCTCGGTCCACCGAGTACCTGAAAGTTTTCTAATGAAACAATATTTAAAATATTCTTTTTAGAAAGTTCGGGTATCGCACAAACTTCAATGGCTACTTTGGAGGCATTGGCCGGATTGTCGTTGAAGCGTTCGCTGTTGGCGATGCTTCCCAGTGAGGCTGAACCGATAGCACCAAAAACACCGAGCGCTTTACTGTCGGATATTACGGGAAGATTAATCCAGAAATCGACTTCGTCGAACAACGTTTTGGGTAGAATACTGATTCGATTATCGCCCCAGGCCACGGTGGGGGATCCTGGACGTGGCATGACCTGGTTGTCATAGCAGAGTTTTTTATCTTTCGCCCAATTGGCTGCTTCCGCTTCAAAAGCAATTACGGGAAGGCCTTCAAAAGTTTGCGGATCGGTGCGGAGTGCGGGAAGGAAGCCACACTCACGTAAACTTTGTAGATTAGTGTCACACAAAATAATGGAGTCTCGATTGAAGCCACGTTTTTCGAGGGCCTGACTTAAGGCCCGTATCAGAGGTTTGGGTGTGGCTAAGCCGAGTCCTGACTGTGAAGAAATTTTTAATCCACATTTTCCGAGTTTGCCTGGCTTAAGTCCGACGCCCGTTTGTTTTTCAAATTCTTCAAGTATGCGATTTACCGCGAAAGAGTATTGCCGGTCGCTAAACCCCTGAAGCTTATGCTCGATGAGTAGTAACTTAGGGTCGGTGACAGCGTCTAGGCTTAACACCAGACTGCAAAAAGCAAAGAGAGTGAACAAGCGAAGCATAGAGTAATACTTCGCAAAAAGGCGTCTTTCGCAAGTTTGCTCTTTAGATTGCAGACTTACTAGGCAGTCTCTAGCCATTCGACATGCAAGCCGCCGCGCCATTACCCCAACGCCGAATTCTGGGACTCATTTTTTTGACGGTCTTCATGGATATCATCGGGTTCAGTATCATTATCCCTCTTTTTCCGCATCTCTTAAATCATTATATAACAACTGAAGGTGCGCAGGGTACTTTGATTGGAATGTTGTCATCAGCTGCTGAATGGCTGGGTGGTACCACTACCTTTCAGAAAACAGTCTTATTCGGTGGATTGTTGAGTACATTATATTCGTTGCTCCAATTTATTTTTTCACCCATTTGGGGTTCGCTTTCAGATCGTTACGGCCGGCGCAAAATTTTAACGATCACGCTCGCCGGTAATGCCCTCTCATATTTCATCTGGATTTTTGCCGGGCAATTCTGGGTGGTCGTTTTAACCCGACTCATTTGCGGAATGATGGCTGGTAATATTGCCGTAGCGAGTGCCGCGGCCGCTGACGTTACTGATGAGAAGGAGCGCACCAAAGGTATGGCGATTGTAGGTGTAGCGATTGGGATGGGTTTTTTAGTTGGTCCAGTGATTGGCGGACTCTCCACGGTCTTAAAGCCCATCTACGACGCTAATCCGTTTTCCACTCCAGCCTTTATCGCTGCTACCATGGCAGGACTTAATTTTATTTTGGTACAGTTGTATTTCCCTGAAACACTCGCGGAAAAGAACCGAGCTCAACACGATTCTAAACGTCCCTCAGTTTTTGATTTAGCCAATGTTGAATCGCGTGCCGTTCGCCGCACTTCATTTGCCAATCTCATTTACCAAGTCGCCTTCACCGGCATGGAAAATACGGTCGTCTTCCTCACATTCTTTTTATTCGCCTACAGTGCTCACGATAATGTTTACCTCTTTTTGTTTAATGGAACCTGTTTAATTGTCGCTCAAGGATTAGCACGATTGATTGTGAAAAAAATCGGGCAGCGCGGAGTGGTCATGGCAGGAATGATTTTAGCGATTATTGCTTTTACTTTAGTAGCGTTGATTCCTACTCCCACGTCTGAGTTGCCCATCGTGAGTTGGGGTAAGACAGTGTTTTATGTTGGTATGGGGCTACTTTCTTTTGCGACCGGCTTAATTTTACCCAGTGTGTCGGCCCTCGTTTCACTTTATTCAGGTCCGAGTGACCAGGGTCGGAATTTAGGAATTCTCCGCTCTGCAGGTTCGCTTGCCCGCGTCATCGGCCCCCTCAGTGCGGCGTTTCTATATTTTAAAACCGGATCTCACCAATGGGTTTATTTTGGTGCTGCACTCTTAATGCTGCCAGCACTTTGGGTGGTACGCGGCTTACCCGATCCGCATAAAGTTCAGAACATTAATTCTTAGAAATTTTTTGGGCGAGTGAATGTCCGCCCCGAATCACTTGCATTAAGGAGATTCCTCCGCGGAACGCTCCATGGAAATAGAGGCCGTCATTTTTGGATTCGACGTGTGCTAAACTGTTTTCCCGCTCAGTCTGTCCGAGTATATATTGGGGAATAGATTTTTCCCATCGCTGAATCCATTCCTTTTCAGGTCGAGCGGTGACTCCGAGAGTCTCCTTGAATTCACGATCTAAAATCTCACTCAGTGCGATATCGGATTTACCTGCCAGCTGCGGCTGACGCGCTCCGCCAATAAAACTGGTTAGCAGTATTTTTCCATCCGGTGCTCTCGATGGTAAAACAGACGAAGAAAAAAGCGTCCCTAAAATTTCTCGCTTTTCGGACTGCGGAATTAAGTAACCAAAGCCGTTGAGTGAATGTGGAACGTCGGATCGACTATATCCACGTGCCACCACAGTAACACTCGGCGATGGCGCTAATTTCCAATCCTCTAAATCTCTTATGATTTCAAAGGGTAGGGCTACTGACCACTGCCAGTGCGGGATGGTGATAATTAAATTTTTAGCCCAAGCACCATTCTCTTCACCCTTTGTATTACGCCACGCTACCTGCCATCCGCCCTTACTCTTTTGCATCAAAGTGACGTGACAGCCTAGTTCTACATTATTCTTAAGGCTCTCGGCCATCGACTCGGCTAACTGTTGCATGCCATTTTTAAATCCGATAATCGCGCGGGCTTCCTTTTTATTTGTGATGAGGCCAAGTAAAACAGAACGATGATTCTTTTCTAGTTCAGTTAAAAGTGGAAAACAGTTTTCAATCATTAACTCGCGTGGATTACCGGCGTGCGTACCCGCAATGACCGGATCCATGAGTAGCTCGGCCGCAGCTGAACCAAATCTTCGCGCGATGAAATTAAAAACCGATTCGTTCTTAATTTTACTGCGTGGGATAAATACCTCGGAGAGTAGACGAGCCTTTTCAGTAAAAGAAAGTAGATCGGACTTTAAAAGGGAAGTCGGCCGAGCGTTGAGGGCATGAAGTTTGCCGTGCGAAAGGATGTAGCGATTGGCTGCGCTGCTGTCGGCATGAAGAATTTCTTTATCTAATCCGTAACCTCGCAGAATTTTTAAATCACCCTCGCCATTAGTTTGTAAAGTATTCGGTCCCGTTTCTACAATCCACCCGCCTTGGTTGATGGTTCGGATGGACCCCCCGACGCGTTGAGAAGATTCTACGACCTTAACTTTAGCACCTGATTTATTTAGTTCATGAGCTACAGCCAGGCCGGCTGGTCCGGCTCCTAGGATGATGGCGTCTAGACTCATTATTTCATCTTTCTTTAATTGGCTGATAAATAGAGACAAAAGTGATTCCTTAATAATGTCTAAAAATAGGCAGTAATGTCTAAAAATAGGCAATTATGGCTGTGAATGTTTCTGGGTTGTGCCGTGGCACACTGGGTGCTGATTAGAGGGGTACATTTTCCAACATGAGTACCAACCCAGCCCGTCAAAGTGCAATTGCCTCAATTGCCTCTCAGCCTCGTCTCGAAGGGACGTTCGATTTCCGTAACGAGAAGATCGATGTCATCTACGGACAAAACGTTTTCTCTCTCGAGAAAATGGAAAAGCGTCTGCCAAAAGACATTTTCAAATCTCTCAAGTCTAGCATTGAGACGGGCAGCAAACTGGATGGCACTGCAGCCGACATTGTTGCTTCGGCAATCAAAGATTGGGCGCTTGAGCGTGGTGCGACTCACTACGCACACGTATTTTATCCTCTCACCGGTTTCACCGCTGAGAAGCACGATACTTTCTTCGAGCCCAATGGTACTGGCACCCTCGCTCAATTCTCCGGTAAGGCTTTAATTCAAGCCGAGCCTGATGCGTCATCGTTCCCGAACGGTGGTCTTCGCTCAACTTTCGAAGCTCGTGGTTACACCGCTTGGGATGTCACTTCACCTGCTTATATTTTTGACGGTGAAAACGGTTCGACCCTTTGCATTCCTACTGCGTTCGTTTCTTGGAAGGGTGAGGCGCTTGATAAAAAGACTCCCTTGCTTCGCTCCATGCAGGCTGTGAATCGTGCTGCTCAGCGCGTGTTAGCACACTTCGGTAAAAAAGTTGGATTCATCAGCGCATCCTGTGGTCCCGAACAAGAATACTTCCTGATCGATTCTCGTTTATTCCATTTACGTCCCGACCTCTATACCTGTGGTCGTTCTCTCTTCGGCTCTAAGCCAGCGAAGGGACAAGAATTCGAAGACCAGTACTTCGGTACTATTCCTGATCGCGTGCTCGCATGCATGATGGAAACCGAACGCGAGTGTTTCAAACTCGGTATTCCAATTAAGACCCGTCACAACGAAGTCGCTCCTGCTCAATACGAAGTAGCTCCTATTTATGAGTCTGCTAATGTAGCTCATGACCACCAAATGTTAACCATGACGCTCCTGCGTCGCGTTGCTACGAAACACGGCTTCGTTTGTCTTCTCGCTGAGAAGCCATTCGCAGGTGTGAACGGTTCAGGTAAGCACGTTAACTGGTCCATCGGTGGTCCTGGTGTAGGCAATCTTCTCGAGCCAGGTAATGATCCTCACACCAACGCCCAGTTCCTTGCATTCTGCTCGGCCGTGATTCGTGCCGTGGATTTACACCAAGGTTTACTCCGTGCTTCTGTTGCCTCTGCCGGTAACGATCACCGTCTCGGCGCGAACGAAGCGCCTCCTGCAATCATCTCGATTTACTTAGGCGATATGCTCAACGAAGTTATCGAACAAGTTAAAGCAAGTGGTGCCGCATCCAGCTCACGCAAAGGTGGCACGATGACTCTCGGTGTAGATACCTTACCCGTACTTCCCAAAGATGCTGGTGACCGTAACCGTACCAGCC
>JBAXIK010000061.1:0-8147 GCA_037138415.1 Opitutia bacterium
GCCCAGGCACTCGCTCCACAAAATCCATCGATTAAAGAGGATGCGGTTTGGGCGGCAACATCGGGCAGTCGACCCGTAGTCGACGGTAAGTGCATTATATACGTGGTTCACGAAACGGGTGAGGCGCCCGCGTGGAATGAATATAAATTTCAACTTCCGCTGATTATCGTGGATCGCAATGCGCCGATTGTGACGGTTGCATTCCCTAAGATTTCACCCGTCCCCAACCAGGACACACTTTCAATTAAATATAAGTTGGAAACTTTTAATCCGGCCACGCTGGCTAATGTAGATGGAATGGTCGTGCGCGAGTTTAACGATGAATTGCCAGTGATAAAGACTCGAGCGGTGGCCTCGGCGACGATTAAAGGGATTGCAGCTTATGTAGCCAATAAGGCGGCCGACGAAAATAATCGGAGACACGGCACACAGGGATCAGGGTTTCTTTACTTAGCGACGATTATTACAACTAACACATACACGACGAGATCGGTGCAGGCTGACCTTAGAAATTGGGCTACTTTGCCTAAAAATATTAGTATGGTGAGAGTGGTAGTCCCAATCTTAGAGAAAATTTATATTCAAAATAGCCTCGCTCGTCCGCCTATCTCATTTACAGTTCCCAACGCAAAGTCTTTAATATTATACTGTAAAACACCGGCTAAAGGCGGTCCACTTTCTCTCCACAAAATTATTCTTAACCCATGAAAAAACTACTCCTCTCGGCAGCACTCTTATCCCTCGTAGGCTGTTCTTCGTCCCGCGATGCAGGATACATTGAGGCCAATGATGGTAGCGGTATCGTCAGCTTAGATGCTGTGAACGTTCAAGACTTCGCGGTCGCTGCCGACACCATGTTAAAGTCGCTATACGACTCGCCTGCATTTGTCGGTGCGAAGCGCCCAGACGGTTCTCCTATTTTAATGGTGGGTCGAGTGACCAATGATACCGGAAGCAATTTTGATACCAGCCAGCTCGTAAAGAAGATGACAGTTTCTTTAACCAAGAGTGGAAAAGTTCGTGTAGCTAAAGCCATTGGTTTTGGCGGCCCAGAAGATCAAGCGGCTGCAGAGGCGCGTAAAAGTCAGGCAGTGGTTACTGGCGAATCAGCCAAGCCACTGATTCCCGATTTCACACTCTCTGGAAAAATTTTAGAAAATCGTGCCTCGGCCCGAGGTGTCCAACAAGCGTCTTATATTTTCCAACTCTCCTTAACCGAAGTTAAAACCGGTCTCGCCGTTTGGGAAGAAGAGAAGACCATTACTAAACAAGGCTCCAGAAATTCAATCGGCTTTTAGTCTGATTGGTTGGGCTTATTATGTGTAAAGTGGCTAGGGGATAAGAGATTATCCACTTTCCGCTTGCCCACATCATTTCATCAGACTTCCTCAACTGTACTGGAATGGAGGGGTGGCAGAGTGGTCGATTGCGTCTGATTCGAAATCAGATGTACCGCAAGGTACCGGGGGTTCGAATCCCTTCCCCTCCGCCAGGTTAATAATTTAGGTGACACGTGGGCAAGGTGACACGGTGACATGGGGTAGTGTAGGACGCGACGCAGTCGCGCCCCTACCCAATACAAATTAAAGGGATGAGAACCCTTGGGTTCAGTGAGCTTTATATATGACGGGAAAAGAAACCTTGAGCCCGATGTTTAAAATGAAAATTCTATCTAGATATCGGAACTAATCCCCAAGTTCTGAGTCTTAAATTTTATGCGATTACCCCTGCTTATTATCACCGCTGTTTTATCCATCTTCCCGAGTTGGGATATCAGCGCGCAAACTGCACCTGCGGCACCCGCTAAAATTACTCCTTCGGCGGAGGATCCGAATAAGGATGCCCGACTCGCTTGGTGGAGAGAAGCGAAGTTTGGGATGTTCATTCACTGGGGTGTCTATTCTGGTTTTGGCGGCGAGTGGAAGGGTCAAAAAGTCGAAGGCTATGCTGAGCACTTACAGCGCATCATGAAAATTAATCGTGAGGAATATTTAGAAAGCGTCGTGAAGCCTTTTAACCCTGTCTTATTTAATGCCGATGAATGGGTGAAGACGGTCAAAGCCACGGGCATGCAGTACATTGTAATTACTTCGATGCACCATGATGGCGTTGCGATGTTCGATTCTAAGGTGGATGACTACAACGTCGTTAAGACGAGTAAATTTGGCCGCGATCCGATGAAGGAATTAAAAGCAGCTTGCGATAAGTACGGTGTAAAACTCGGCTTCTATTATTCTCACGCCCAAGATTGGTCGATTTCCGGAGATCCTCGCTATCCAGAGCCCAATGGTCCAGAGCGTCGCAGAGCCGTCGTAGAGAAAAAAGTTTTCCCTCAAATCAAAGAGCTCATCGAGAATTATCACCCCGCACTTTTCTGGGGCGATACACCACACCATAATCCTAAAGAGCTTAATGAAGAAATTCTAGCCTACCTTCGTAAACAGGACCCGAATTTGATTATTAACGGACGTGTGGCTGGTGCTATTTACGGAGACTACCTTTCAACTCCCGATTGTCCGGTGGAGTTTGGTCCAATGAATAAGCCAGAAGAAAAAGACTGGGAGGCTATTCCAACCACCAACAATTCGTATGGATATCATAAGTTGGATAAGACGCATAAGTCTCCGGCCCACTTTATTCAAATCTTAGCCAAAGCTGCAGCTAAGGGCGGTAATTTACTATTAAATATTGGGCCAATGGGTACAGGTAAAATGGCCCCTGAGGATTTAAATATTCTTAGCGAAATCGGAAAATGGTGGGACGTGAATGGTGAGTCCATTCGTGGAACTGTCCGGACGCCCCTCATGCGTCAGGCTTGGGGTGACACTACTCTCAAGGGAAATATTCTTTATCTACACGTATTTAATTGGCCGAAGGACGGTAAGTTGGTTGTTGGCGGATTAAAGGCTGATGTTGAAAGCGCTGTTCTGTTATCGAACCGCGACAAACAATTATCCACTAAGCGCAACGGAATCGATTTAGAAATCGATATTCCAAAAGAAGCGCCTGATCAATCCGACACGGTTATTTTAGTTCAGTGCAAGGCTGCACCCACTGGTGATGCAGTTTTCCTCTTACAAAACAATATTCCTAATAAGCTCAGTGTTTTCTCGGCAGAATTATTAGGTCAGACCGATAAAGCTGGCTGGAGACTTAACCGTGGCCAAATCATCTCAATGAATGTGACTGGCTGGACCAAGAAAGAGTGCGGCGTTAAGTGGTCATCTCGCTTAAACCAGAAAACAAAGTTTGATGTCCTTGTCAGCTATGACGCACCTGTTGCCGACAAAAAGGTTGAGACTGATGCCGGAGCTATGATCAAGAAAAGTACAGATACCTTCGGCGGTACCTTTGTGGTGGAAATCGGAAACCAGAAACTCAAAGGAGAGGTCACTAAAATGGGCGAAGTTGTAGAAGTGAATCTTGGCACTGTCACGGTCGAACCTGGTGAACTGAATGTCCAAGTTCTGACTGAGACGATTACCGGTAAGGAGTTAATGAGACTCCGCTCGGTAACCTTAACTCCACGTCAATAATTTCAAGTTAGTGTTCATTAAAAAGGGCAGCCATTCGGCTGCCCTTTTTTGTGGAAAGAAATAACTTATCTCTAACTTTGTTCTTCGATTTTGAGTGCACGGTATCCACCGAGTTGCTTGAAGTAGAAGAATAGAAGCAGGTAGATAATCGCCATGCTCAGCGGGATATAGGAGTCCGCTTTAAGGGTAGCGCGATCGCCTTGCTGATTCGCTTTGACGATAGCCTTTTGGTCAGGTGTTCCTTTTTCCCCCGCCTGTTTAGCTGCCTCTAATTTAACTCCATCAACGGCGGTGACGGGTTTTAAGAAGAGATAATTAGAAACCGAGGATGCCTTAGCAGATTCATAAACAGCGGGCGCATCTTTACTGAGTGCTTCAGCGGTGTAGCGATCTTTCGCATAGCCTAAGCCTGGGCCACCGATGAGTCCGGCCGAGAGCATTCCGATTCCGCCCATGATGGACATCGCCACTGCGCCAGAGCGAGGGAAGCGATCGCCCACGACTGCTAACATCGTTGGCCAGAAGAATGTTTTACCGAGTGCGTAAATACCTAGTGCAACCAAGGCGATGGTGAAACTATGCATACCACTAGCGAGACGAAGTCCGACGAATGCGGTTGTTGCAGCGATGAGGAGTAGGCTAATGGGCGAAAGGCCTAAGCGCTTCTCAATGAAATCAACACAGAATCTCAATCCGAACATAATCGCTGACGTCCAGATGAATAAAATTTTACCCTGGTCAGTGGTGAAAAGATTTCCAGTGATGGATTCGATCCAGCCATCGGTTCCTAGTTCAACCGCACCCACGAGTGCATGAGTGATAAACAGGAAAAAAAGTAAGAGTGAACCGCGTGAGAATTTAGTAATTACTCCGACGCTGATAACAATGACTCCGCCGATTGCATAACCGATGAGATTATTTCCAAGGATATTACCCAAGAAAATAGCTAGAAGATAACCTGCTACGGCAGCGCCAAGTAATCCGACGTCTTTAAGCATTTCCGAGAAACTCGCTCCTTTTTCTGCGGCTTCCGATTTGGGGAAGTTTTGATTCCAGAAAAGTAATGCGTATCCGAGAGTTGGAACGAGATAGAATGCTAATTGTCCCTTCCAGCCGATGTGGAGAAGTGATCCGAGAACGTAGGTGGCGAGTGCACCGATAACCATGCCGAGTGGCCACGAGGCGTGCAGGATATTTAAATAGTGTGCGCGTTTTTCAGGGAAGAGAGTAGCAATTAAAGGATTAGCTACCGCTTCGAGTGTGCCATTGGCGTAGGCGAAAATAAACATTCCCCAGTAGAGATAACTGTAAGCGTTGGATACGTCAGTCGCTCCGAAGGTAACTACAGCTGAAATAATATGACCGATAAAGGCGAGGGCTACTAATTTGCCATAACCTAAGCGATCTACGAGAAGACCACCGATGATGATGCCGAAGCAGAATCCTGAAAAACCGGCACCACCAATGGCGCCCAGTTGAGTTGCCGTGAATCCGTATTCAGCGGCCCAGGCTCCAAAAATTCCGCCACGAATAGCGAAGCCAGCGCCAGCGGCCAATATCGCAAAAAACCCAGCCCAGAGTAATCGGGTGGGATTGTAGGTTGAGGGTGATGTTGTGTGCATAGTTGGGGTAGGGGTGTGCATTCACTAATAAGGAAAATATTTTCTCTGTCGAGCGGGTTAACCGGCACGCCGATGGATCACCCTTTATTTTCAGTCATATGTTGTCGCCGATATTCCGTTGGGCTGAGTTTCATGGCGGCCTTAAATTTTCTAGAAAAGTCGCTCGCGTCGTAAAACCCTGTTTTCTCGGCAATTTCCGAGGGTCTTAGGTCGGTATCTTTTAATAAATCGGACGCGGCCGCCACTCTCATTCGCACCAAATAGGCGCGTGGGCTTACCCGATAAGCCTTATGAAATTTCCTTTCAAATTGCCTTACCGAAAGTCCCGATAGCTTCGAGATTTTATCGATATCCAGTCGGTTGCTAAGATTTTGTTTTATGCATTCTGCTGCACGTTCGACCTGTAAATAGGGCTCAATCGAGGCCTTGGTGCCTTCATAACTTTTAATAAATCCGCAAACTCCGCAGACTTTACCATCCGCATCCCATAATGGAATTTTGGTCGTTTCATACCAAACGTGTTCCCCGTTTTCATTGGGGAATAATTCGATGATTCCAGGCTGTGGCTTTCCGGATTCAATGACTTCGCGATCTTTCTTAATATAGTGTGAAATAATTTCGGGCGATGAGCCAATCTGTGCGTCATTCTTGCCCAGAATTTCATGCGTATTTTTAAAACCAAATCGCGCAGCAAAAGCTTGGTTTACCATGATGAATCGACCCTCTAAATCTTTGGCAAAAAACATGACTCCAGGAAGATAATCAAAAATACGTACCACACCTTTAAGATCTATTTTCTTAAGCATGAGGTCTGGGCTAAATGTCGTTTTCATACAAGGCGTGACTCTTTAAAACCTATTATTTAATGGATTTTTCAACTAAATCAGCATGTCCGCAAGTATTTTAAGTACTATTGGACTATAAGCCATGCTAAGGGGCTCAATTAAAATGCGGTATTTCTAAAATAAGAGTGAGGGAATGATTTGTGAAAACGCCCATTTACTCTTTGGGTTATGTCATGAGTCACAAAACTTTAAGCCTTACCTGCCTGCTCGCCCTTACGGCGATTGCTCATGCTGAGGACAAGAATCCTCCATCAGCTGAAGTGATGAAGCGCGGACAGGCGGTTTACAATCGCACCTGTATTGCCTGCCACCAGCCGACAGGCCTAGGCATCGCTCCAGTTTTTCCTCCACTCGCTGGTTCAGAGTGGGTTGCCATGAGCCCCTCTATTCCGGTACGAAATATTTTACACGGAATGACTGGTCCTGTAACTGTTAAAGGAACTACCTACAATAGCATGATGCCGGCTGTTGCTGGATTGAGCGACGGTGACATTGCGGATGTGGTATCTTATGTAAGAAATTCATTTGGTAACACGGGGTCAGTCGTTACCGAGGATGACGTTAAAGCGATTAAAGCGAAATACGCGGATCGTAAAACACCTTGGACCGCGGAAGAATTTCAAAAAGATTCTAAGTAGAGCTTCCCCATGGGGGCGTGGCTTGACCAATAGATTTAAGGGGCTTAGAACAATTCCACAGATTCATGGAAACTAAGCCTAAAATTGTTTTTATCGGTTTGGCGCAAAACTGTGCCCAGCATCTGCCTGCGGCACTAAGAAATATCGACAATATGGCCACCCTGGCTTCGGAGTCAGCTTTTCTATTTCTCGAAAATGATTCCACGGATAACACCAAGGCCATTCTCAATGCGTGGGGGAATAGTCGGGCAAATTTCACCTTACTGAATTTTGATGGATTGAACGGAGTCGGTGTGCGAACAGTTAAATTAGAAATTTTACGAAACGCTTACGTCGAATGTTTACGTAATTATAAAAATTTAAAGGAATACGATTATGCTATTTTAATTGATATGGATGATATGGCGACTTGGCCGATTGATATAAGTGAGCTCAATAAGGCGATCCAATTTATTCATTCCGATCCCCATGCCGCTGCAGTTTTTGCTAATCAAGTGGGCTCTTATTATGATGTTTGGGCGTTTCGTCACAAAGATTATTGTCCCGGTGACGCCTGGGAGGAAGTAATGGATTACAAAGCTGCTCACCCTGAAGTCACCGACGAGGAAGCGTTTAACCAAACTTTCAAAAATAGAGTTCATATATTTTCGCCATCCCAAAAGCCCTTTGAAGTAGACTCAGCATTTGGTGGACTGGGGATTTATCGGATGAACTACATTTTAAAAAACCCTAATCCCTACTTGGGCTCAAAGATAAAATCACTGCCATCTCAGGATGGGGTATTTAAGGTCAGCCGACGCATGATTTGTGAACATGTTCACTTTAATAAAGGAATTAAAAACTTAGGAGGTAAGCTGTTTGTTTGGCCTTCTTTAATAAACTCGGAAATACGCGATCCGGTGTTTCCCCACTATCCACAACTTCTATTTTAATTTTACTTTAAAACATGACTCCACCACCACTCCCACCCGCCATTATTGTAACGACTACTTTTGCTATCGAAGGTTACAGTATTGTTGAATACAAGGGCATCGTCCGTGGCATCATTGTTCGTTCACCCACCATATCTCAGGGAATTCTTGGAGGTTTTAAAAATATTATCGGAGGAAATATCGGGGCGTGGACCGAGATGTGCGAGCAGGCACGTCAAACCGCCTATCAACACATGGTCGCTCACGCTCAGGCCCTTGGCGCAAATGCAGTGGTCGGAGTTGCTTATGATGCGTCGGAAGTTAAGATGAGTGCAACGGAAGTAATTTGTTACGGAACAGCCGTCGTGATTAAGCCCAACGCCTAAATGAGCTCTCCAACGCGCAAAGAAGTGGCCGACCTACATTTTATGGATGCGCGTGCTAAGTTATTAGACCTCGCCGCATTCCTTGATCGAGTTGATCGCTCGTCGGGTTCGGATGATCACCGTATCCGCGGACTGCGCTTGGCCTTAAAAGTTTTAAACGAAGGTAATAAGAATCGCGTGGAGGAAATTTTAAATCAGTGGAGCGACCC
>JBAXIK010000062.1:0-7932 GCA_037138415.1 Opitutia bacterium
ACCTAAGCGATTGGAACCGTGATCAGAAAAATTAGCTTCACCGCCGACAAACAATCCAGGGATGTTGGACTGCAAATTATAGTCGACCCAAAGTCCGCCCATGGTGTAGTGCACCGCAGGGAAAATACGCATCGGCTGACGGTAGGCATTTTCACCGGTGATATTTTCATACATATCAAACAAGTTACCATAACGCTCACGAATCGCGGATTCACCGAGACGTTTAATCGCGGCAGAGAAATCGAGATATACACCAAGACGTTTGCCGTCGACGACTTGACCAACGCCACGACCTTCATCGCAAACTTCTTTAGCCGCACGTGAAGAAATATCGCGCGGTGCTAAATTTCCATAACTCGGGTATTTACGTTCGAGGAAATAGTCGCGGGCTTCTTCCGGAATTTCGGACGCCGGCTTAGCGCAATCAGCTGAATTTTTAGGTACCCAGACACGTCCATCATTCCGTAACGATTCGGACATTAACGTAAGTTTCGCCTGATCTTCACCGTGAACAGGAATACAGGTTGGGTGAATTTGCGAATAGCAAGGATTCGCAAAACCCGCACCGCGACGGTGTGCGCGGAAGGTCGCAGTGACATTACAACCTTGAGCATTAGTGGAGAGATAAAAAACATTTCCGTATCCGCCCGTGCATAACACCACGACGTCGGAGGCCCAGGCTTTGATTTCGCCGGTGACTAAATCGCGCGTCACAATACCCTTCGCTTGACCTTCGACTAAAACTAAATCGAGCATCTCATGTCGGGTATACATTTTCACCGTACCCGCTCCAATTTGTCGGGAGAGCGCTGAATAAGCACCGAGCAATAATTGTTGGCCAGTTTGACCACGGGCATAAAACGTACGAGAAACCTGAGCACCACCGAAAGAGCGATTAGCTAATAAACCACCGTATTCACGGGCAAAAGGTACACCTTGAGCGACGCATTGATCGATGATTGAAGTGGATACTTGGGCGAGGCGATAAACGTTCGCTTCACGGGCACGATAATCTCCACCCTTAATCGTATCTAAAAATAATCTGCGAACACTATCTCCATCATTTTGATAGTTCTTAGCAGCATTGATTCCTCCTTGGGCCGCAATCGAGTGAGCGCGACGAGGACTGTCTTGATAGCAGAAACAGGAAACCTCGTAACCCATTTCGGCCAACGACGCGGCGGCGGCAGAACCTGCTAAACCCGAACCGACGACAATGATATGATACCTCCGACGATTAGTGGGAGTTACCAAGCGCATTTTTGCTTTATGATTATTCCACTTATCGGCTAAGGGACCGGCGGGAATTTTTGCATCAAGTTTCATGAACTTTATTTGAGTTGGCCGAGAAGAACGGCGAGAGGAATGGAGATGAAGCCCAGGGCGATAACCCATCCATAAGCGGTGGCGACAACGTCTAAACGTCCACGCCAGCGCTGATTACGTAAGCCTAAAGTTTGAAAAACGCTGCTGATACCATGGCTTAAGTGCAGGCAGAGCAAAATCATACTCACGATATAAAAGAGAGCGACGGCCGGCTGGGAAAAGCCTGCGATAATCATTTTGTAAACATCCGCTCCAAATTCCTGTCCGCCCAACGCAATCTTTCGGAAAGTAAAATGTAAGAGGTGAAAAATAATGAAGGCTAAAATGATTACCCCCGAGTAGGGCATCGTGCGCGATGAGAGCGATGCCTGACGCGTCACTTCAACAGCAGGACCGCCCGCTCGAGCGATACGATTTTCAATGGTGAGTAAGACGCCCGACCAAATATGAGCAATGACGCTGACAATTAAAACCGAGCGAGCGACCCAGAGTAATCCAGGATGAGCATGAAGCCATTCAGCGTACTCATTAATTGCAGCTGCACCTTTGAAAACCGTAAGATTGCCAATCATGTGTCCGAGGACAAAGCCCGCGAGGACCAGACCCGAAAGAGCCATGATGATTTTTTTGCCGATTGAGGCAGGCTGGCAATTTTTACAACAGGAACTGTCTGACATGGTATGTAAGGTTGAGGGCAATTGGACGATGCCAAGTGCAAATACCATCGTATCGACCTGTAGTATTATGCCACCTATTTGGGTTATTCCGAGAGGGGTATTAGTTTTTTCCTACTTAACTGTAAAATTCGCTCATAAGGGGAACCTAATCCTAGCCATTTTCTACTAAAAACCGCTTGCCTCTCCGAAAGTTGGCTATGACATTCAAAAGTCCAGACCGGCCTACCGTTTAACGGACCAGCCGGTCTTATCTTTTTACCAAATTCACCACCCTCTCACTCCCCTAAAATGAAGTACATTTTTGTCACTGGTGGCGTCATTTCCTCCCTCGGGAAGGGACTGACGGCGGCGGCGATTGGTGCACTTCTCGAGTGTCGGGGATTAAAGGTTCGAATTCAGAAGTTTGACCCCTACCTCAACGTAGATCCGGGAACGATGAGTCCCTACCAACACGGCGAGGTTTATGTTCTCAACGATGGAGCCGAAACAGATTTAGACCTCGGACACTATGAGCGCTTTACTTCGGGCGAATTATCAAAGCTCAACAGTTTATCATCAGGACAAATCTATGAAACGGTCATCCAAAAAGAGCGCCGGGGTGATTACCTTGGAAAAACCGTTCAAGTCATTCCACACGTCACCAACGAAATTAAAGACCGCATCTTAAAAGGCGGAGTAGGCGTTGATGTCTTAATTACTGAAATAGGCGGAACGACGGGTGATATCGAAGGACTGCCCTTCCTGGAAGCGCTTCGTCAATTCCAACACGATGCCGGACGCGAAAACGTTATCTTCCTTCACTGCACACTGGTTCCCTTTATTAAAGCAGCGGGTGAATTAAAAACAAAACCTTCGCAACAGTCGGTCGCAAAACTTCGTGAGATTGGTATCCAGCCCGATATTTTAGTCTGTCGTACCGATCGCCCCATCGGCGAAGAAAACCGTCAGAAGCTTTCTCTCTATTGCAACGTAGGTATTGAGTCTGTTTTTGAATGTCGCGATGTGACTGACTCCATTTACGAGCTGCCCGTAATGCTAGCCGAACAACGCATCGATGAGGTAGTCGTGAAACGGCTAGGAATTCAGTGCGGTCCAATAGATATCTCTCCATGGCGCGAAATCATCCGTCGCATTAAAGAGCCTAAATACAAGGTCCGTATTGGGGTAGTCGGAAAATATATCGAACTCCAAGATGCGTATAAATCCGTTTATGAATCTATCGTTCACGGCGGCATTGCAAACGAAGCACACGTAGAAATTGTCCGTATCGATGCCGAAGATTTAGAAACTCAAGGCACGGCCTCACTCGAAGGACTCGATGGCATTCTCGTCCCAGGCGGCTTTGGTAATCGCGGCATCGAAGGAAAAATCCTCGCCGTACAATTCGCCCGTGAAAGAAAAATTCCTTTCTACGGACTTTGTCTAGGCATGCAGGTCACCGTCATTGAATTTGCGCGAAATGTTTTAGGCTTAAAGCAAGCCCACTCTACTGAGTTTTCTCCAACAACACCCAATCCGGTTATCCACCTCATGGAGTCGCAAAAAGATGTTTCCAGCAAAGGTGGTACGATGCGTCTCGGCGTTTACGACTGCCAACTCACTCCGGGCAGTCACTCACTCAAAGCTTATGGTAC
Source organism: Opitutia bacterium (assembly GCA_037138415.1). GTDB lineage: Bacteria > Verrucomicrobiota > Verrucomicrobiia > Opitutales > UBA953 > UBA953. The sequence continues at coordinate 3,638 of JBAXIK010000062.1, forward strand.
ACCCGTGATTCAGGAACGTCATCGCCATCGCTTTGAATACAATAACGACTATCGCGCCAAATTAGAAGCGGCGGGATTATTAGTAGGTGGCACTAATCCACAAACGGGGCTGGTCGAAATCGTCGAAGCCAAAGATCATCCCTTTATGATTGGTGTGCAGTATCACCCTGAATTTAAGTCCAAGCCCCACAAGGCGCATCCCCTCTTTGCGGCCTTTGTGAAAGCGGCTATTCAGAAGTCCCTCGGTTCGTGTTAGTTTAATTAATCTTAATCCTTTGGACTTGGAGTTAGGGGGCCTCTCGGGTTTGATGTTCCTGTGCGCATTCTCGATCGCCACGTACTCATTGAAACTGCGATTACTTCCATCGTAGCTACCAGCGCGTTTGTTTTCGTGATGGTCGCTGGCAATGTCTTGCAGCAAGTCGCAGGCGCGGTGGCAGCGGGCCGCGTCAGCACCTTACAAGGAATTGAATTAGTCGGCCTACTCTTTCCCGGTGTCATCCCCTACGCATTACCGATGGGCGTGCTTACCGGATTTCTCATCGCGTTTGGTCGCATGAGTTCGCAAAACGAAATCACTGCTATGAAAGCGGGTGGCGTAAAACTATTACGTATTGCCCAGCCGGCCCTAATTTTAGCCGCAGGTTTCACTCTTCTCGCCGCTTGGCTTAATTTAGAAATAGCACCGCGCGCTAATACTGAATATCGCCGACTATTAATAGGATCAGCCCGAGAAAATCCTGCTTCCATTATTACACCCGGAGAAACAAATGAAAAATTTAAAGGATTAATCATTTGGGCAGGTTCACGAGACGATGATGTTTTAAAAGATTTTCGACTTTGGCGGAGAGATATTAATGGTAAGTTGGTTCAATCCATTCAGGCCAAGGAAGCACGACTCGAACGCATCGATAAGCCCGATGGATCTATTTTCCTCCGCGTAAAACTTAAAGAGGCGCGGATGGAAAGTCGGGTCGATGAAAAACTCAGCTTCGCTAAACCCTCTTCTTTTGCCGCGGCTACAGACTCGGTGATGGAATTCCCAGCCGATGCGATTTTCAAAGACAGCGGAACGGTGGAAAGAAAGCTTCGTTGGTTAACTACAAGTGAACTACTAGAGGCGATTGATAAAGGATGGAAGGTAACCGCGCAGTCCACTCCTGAGGAAATTGCTCAAGGTAAGATGGAGGCACGCAAACAACTCATGGCGCACTTAGCATCGGCCTTCTCGATTTTTTCCCTCGCCCTCTTAGCTGTTCCTCTCGCGATGCGCGTGGGCCGATCCGAAACCTTCATCAACGCCGCCATCGCCCTCGGAGTTTGCTTAAGTTATTATATTTTAAGTTCCGCCGCAGCTTGGGTAAAATCTCCTGCCCTGCGTCCTGACCTCTTAGTTTGGTTGCCCAATTTAATCGTACTGTCTCTCGCCGTTCCGCTAATAAGACGAAACGAACAGTTCTAATTAACGGTCGCGTTGATACCAGGCGTAGAATGCGACTCCCATGTTGGTGAGGGCGAAGATTTCGTTAAAGGCCTTCATGACGACGGCGCCCATGATCATATCCTGACTCGCACTCAGCCAACAAATGCGCGGAGCTAATAAATAGGTTTCGTAAATGGGATGTTCGGCGAAAATGAGCGCCGCCCAAACGGGTAAATCCGCAATCATCAGTGCAAACGAGTAGAGCATCGCGCCGCCGCCGCCGAGTCGTGGTAAGACTTTGGAGCGAGACACCAAAGGCCAAACCATGAATATTGCCGGCAAGAACATCATCCAGTGTTCGACGATGTGAAGCGGGCGACTGCTCAGTGCGGCATCGTAGAGTTCGGGAAAATGCCAAACTGAGAAACTGAAATTAAAAAGAATACCAGCAGTCAGCGGATGCACCAAAAATCCTAGAATCTTTTTAAATCGAGGATGATTTAATAAAAATGGATCGGTGAGTTCGGGCGGTAAACCTAAAACTATCAGCGGCGCCGATACATAAATCAGCAACATGTGCTGCATCATGTGCGCGGAAAATAAAAAGCTCTCGCCGATTTGGTCGAGCGGAGAACCCACCGCAACGTAAGCAAAGAAGACGCCTAAATAAAAACTGGTGCTGCTCTTTAGGGGGTAACGGGTCAGCGATGGCGCAAGACTACTACGATACGGTCCACAAATTAAAGTATATCCCCAAAGAACACCGACAATTAAGAGTAGTAATAACGGCTCGGTATGCCAGTGGAGAGGAATATTCATTTATAGATTTCAACGACAACCTAGCCAACTTATCGCTCGGTGGAGCGATTAACTAAACCACTTGGTATCAATTCGATTGACGGCGAAAAGAGATAAGAGAGCGGTGAAAGTGGCAAAGGCTAAACCCATACCAGCGACGAAAATCCAAAAGAGTAAGCGGTGGTCATAAATCAAATGCATGAACCAAAGAATTACGGCGAAAAATTTAATCGCCGAGAGTGCGCAAAGTACCGTGAGAATAATCGGCAATGAAACAGGTAAGAAAATCAGAACGATTTCTACACCCGTAATCGCAGCCAACCAAAGAGCTAAGGTGATGAAATGGTGGTAACGACGAATCTCTTCGGTAGCTAAATTATGATCGGCAGCAGCGTGTGACATGAGAATGAAATTATTTAGTTAAGGGAAGTCCCGTACCCCAGAAGCCGGTTGGTCCGAGATATTCAACGAGGTAGACAGCGGTAAAGATGATAATCCAAACGATGTCCACGAAGTGCCAGTAGAGTCCGGCGATTTCTACATCGAGTGCACCGACATGACCACCGAGTTTGCCCGTGAAGCTATAGAAGTAGAGAAGGATCAACCACAGCACACCGATGGCCACGTGAGTGCCGTGTGTGCCGGTGAGCACGTAGAAGGTAGAGCCAAAGACGCTGTTCTGAATCGTGAGACCTTGGTGGAAAAAGTGGGTGAATTCAAAGACCTGACAGCCCAAGAAAATTAACCCGAAGAAAATCACGCCGAGAACATTGCGACGGAAGGATTTAATCTGTCCTTTGTGCATCGCTGACACTGCTAATGCCATCAAGAACGAGGACATTAAGAGGATGAACGTTGAGAAGGAGGTTAACTCGATATTGAATAGATTTTGGATGAAACGTTGGTGGCCTTCTGCATCAGTGAAACCTGTTGGATAAAGTTTACGATAAAGCAAGTGGGTCGAAATAAGTGTTCCGAAGAACATGCAATCCGAAGCCAAGAAGAGCCACATGATGAGCTTCTTGTGGTCGATCCCCGTTGAGGTTGGGGCGTGCGAAGATTCAGCTACTTGAGACATGATTATTTAAATTAGTAAGATGAAGTGTTAGCCGTAACAGGAGCGGGCGATGTCTTCGTAGGAGTTTTGAGCATGTAACCACCAGGACCTTCGAGAGCCCAGAGCCAGATACCTAAGAACATCACACCAAAACCAGAAATAACAACCCAGCCAGCATGAGGAACACCCATCGATATGAGTGGCATGCCGATACCGATCATCAGGAAACCAAAACCTGCAACGAGAGGCATCCATGATTGCGAAGGCATGTGTACGCCGTCTTCACCGCCGTCGTTTTCATATCCAATCTTCTTAGTACCATACTTGTCTTCGAAGTGAGCATCGCGGGTAGCAATAATGGGACTACGAGCAAAATTGTATTCGGGTACAGGTGATGGCAGAGACCATTCGAGTGTGCGGCCATCCCAGGGATCGTTAGAACATTTTTCACCCTTAAAGACGGTCCATACTAAATTAGCGAAAGCTAAGAAAACTCCGATGCCCAAGATGAAGGCGCCGATGGTCGCTACATAATTCCAGGTCTCCCAGCCGTTGCCAGCATGGTAGGTGTGCGTCCGACGCGGTTGACCCGCTAGACCCAAGTAGTGCATCGGACCGAACGCTAAATTGAATCCGAGAATCACGAGACCCGAAGCGATGTACGCAACGCTCGCGTTTGGCATGCGCCCAAAAATCTTTGGGAACCAGAAATAAAGTCCAGACATTAATCCGAGAAGAACTCCACCGAGTAAAACGTAGTGGAAGTGCGCGATCACGAAATAGCTATCTTGTTGTTGCGCATCAGCCGGAGCAGCGGAGTGCATCACGCCAGAAAATCCGCCACACATAAACATCCAGATAAATCCTAGAGCGAGTACCATTGGAGGAGTAAAGCGGATACGACCACCCCAGAGTGTACCCAACCAGTTAAAGATTTTAACACCGGTGGGAACAGCAATCGCCATCGTTAATAAAGCGAAGGCAGCTGTGGGTACGGCGCCGAGACCAGTCGTGAAC
>JBAXIK010000063.1:0-7778 GCA_037138415.1 Opitutia bacterium
GGCTCTTTGTAATTACCCCAGCGATAGCTGTGCATGCCGCAATGAAGGTTAACGGCAGGTTTTCCGTCTCGGTGGGCTTTTAAGATATTTTCTACATACGCAGGATCAGTGATATCCGCCGCACATTCATCATGGATAATTACATCATAGCCATCGGCCCAATTCGCTTTTTTATAAGCTTCAAAAATCGGCTTGGTGTCTTTGGTATCATTGTAGGCGATTTCTACGGTGGCATTAATCCGGGCTTCGATGCCATTTTTAAGCAAATCCTTCTGGGTAGCATAGTCGTGGCAACATCCGCCAATCACTAATAGAACTTTAATGGGCTTGATTGTCTCTTCAGCAAAGGAAGTGCTCGCGCAAAAAACCATTAAGCAGGTTACGATAGTTTTTTTATAGAGGGATAACATAATTATTTGGCGGTAGAAACTTTAGCGGGTTTTAAGGGAAAGCCATCACCATGCACCATTTCGCCTCCGCTATGAGCAGCGAAGAACATGGTAATGATAGCCATAAATTGAACGATGAGACGAACGGTTCGTGATTTGTGGAGGCAGTACCAAGAGATGGACGCCCAGCAAGATGTGCCAATGCCTGCATAGAGGTGGGTTTGTAGATCGGTTCCTTCAAATCCATTAAAGTGTCCATAAATGATTCCGAGTAGGGCAGCAATCCAAGCACTCACCGCTCCGGCCATACAAAGTCTTCGTGTGCCGATTTGGGCCGACTCGGTATTGTCGAGTAACTCAAAGAGCGGAACGATGACTAGAAACGCGATAGGCAAATGCAGAGCTAAAATATGAAAATTACCTACGATTGAAATAATCGCCGGCCCGCGGGTTTGTCCATCGGCAGGCAAAAAGTTCATCGCCGCAAACAAAAGTAAATTAGGTGCGATCGCTAAAAATAATCTTAGCCAGTTATTAATGGCCTGTCGTTCACTCATGGGGTATTTATCATTTAATTTTTATAAGATTAAAGGTCAACCGTTGAAGAAATAAAAAAGCCTGCACTTGGCAGGCTTTTGAGTTGGGATAGCGAAAATTACTTCGCCTCAATCCAGGCTTTTAATTTAGCCAATTGTTCGGTGGTGAGAGGCTCGCTTTTAGATTTCTTAGGTGGCATCGCTTTCTCCTGATCGCGTGCCGTTGAACCCTCGTAAGAAAGTGTGTAGAGTGAACTCTTTGCAGCATCACCCCAAGTGATTCCTTTGCCTTCTTCTTTTCCGCCTTTTTCTAAGCCTTCGAGGGTGGTCGCATTGAACCCCGCCTTCGGTTTTTTACCGTCTTTACCGTGGCAGCCGATACAACTCTGATCTAGCATAGGTTTAATCTCCTTGGTGTAGGTCGCGAGGCGAGCAGCTACCTTAGGGTCATCAGCTGCAAGGACACCAGAAGCTGAAAATATTAAGGCTAGAATCGACAGACGTTTCATGGGTTATGTTCATGAGTAATAACCCCTATTTTGACTAAAAGTTCCAGCGAAAAACTCTATTTTTTGACGGCCCAGGGAAGGAAAGTGCTTTGAAGGCGTTCGGGAACGACTGCAACAATACGCGTGCCCGTCCCATCAGCTTTAGTAGATAGTATCGAGGCCGAAGCATATAACTTTGATAATTGGCTATACTCGGCGTGCGGGATAAAAAGATTTAACTTCAGATCATTTTCTGACGCACAATCTTCAAGGATTTGTAACAGTCGAGGTAGTCCTTCGCCCGTGATGGTGCTAACGATAATAGCTCCAGGGTGTGCAGCCAAGGCCTCGGCGCGCGTCGCTTCATCGACCAAATCCGCTTTATTTAAAAGGGTGATGATGGGCCGATCACCCGCTCCGATATCCATCAACACATTCAAAGTAGTTTGCGCATGCTTAACGCGTTCGGGGGACGACAGGTCTACGACGTGTAATAAGAAATCGGCCTGTACGGCTTCTTCCAACGTCGCTTTAAATGCTTCCACGAGTTGGTGGGGGAGTCGACGCACAAAACCCACCGTGTCGGTTAAGAGTACTGCTCGACCCGACGCTAATTTTAATCTTCGCGTGGTCGGATCCAACGTCGCAAATAATTTATCCTCCGCCAAAACATCGGCTCCCGTGAGACGATTGAGCAGCGAAGATTTTCCAGCATTGGTATATCCCACAATGGAAAAGGAGGGTAACGGAATGCGGTGACGTTGTTTGCGCTGTGTCGCACGTTGCGCTACGACCGCCGCGAGGTCACGACGGACTTTTGCAATCTTATCACGGATTTTCCGTTGATCCATTTCCATCTGCGTTTCCCCTGCGTCACGTTGCATCGCACCGCCGCCACGTTGACGGTCCAAGTGCGACCAGAGTCTTTTTAGTCGTGGTAGTTGTTGCTGTAATTTCGCTAATTCCACCTGTAAAACCGCCTCTTTGGTTTTAGCTCGGGTGACAAATATATCTAAGATGATTTCTTGTCGGTCGATGGCTTTGAGTCCGCCCGAATCTTTTTCCCAATTGCGTTGTTGGGCCGGCGTCAGCGCATCGTCAAAAATAATCAGTCCACAATCTTTGGATTTTGCGAGCGCAACAATTTCTTCCATTTTGCCTGAGCCCACTAAATGCCTCGGACTCTCTTCGCGAATTCTGGCGATGACTGCATCACGAATTTCGACCCCGAGATTGCTCACCAGCTCATGCAGTTCGTTGAGCAAGGATTGTGCTTCTTCGGTGGTGTCTTCTTGGCGTTGCAGGCCCACCAGGATAGCACGATTGCTCCGAGCAATGACTTCTGGATCGTACGGATCGAAGGCTTTAGGTTTTTCGTCGGACACTAAAAATTAAATCAGACCGAGTTGCATTTTACCGTCTTCGGAAATCATCGACTGAGTCCAAGGCGGATCCCAAACAATACTTACTTGAGCACGATTAACACCGGGCACCGTTAAAATACGATTTCGTGCATCTTCGGCAATGACTGGACCCATGCCACAGCCTGGTGCGGTAAGAGTCATAGACACAGTGACACTGTGATTATCAGGCGAACCATCAATGGATTCTACCTGCAAGGAATACACTAAGCCTAGGTCAACAATGTTCACCGGAATTTCCGGATCAAAAACGGTCTTGAGCTGAGTCCAAATAGTTTCGTCGCTGGGTTTACCTTGGTGTCCTGGGTGTTCGGCTGTTCCGATAGAACCATGGGCATCGGTTTTACCTTCTGCTTCATTAGAATCGGTCGGAATAGATTCACTGAGAGAGTCGGCATCGGAACCGCGAATACGGAACATACCTGAGTCGCACACGACTGTAAAATTTCCACCGAGACGATGGGTGATGCTGACTTTGGTGCCCGCAGGTAAGACGGCAGGTTCGCCCGCAGGGATGACCGTGGCTTGCACATCACGCGTGAGGGTACGGTCGTGAGGACTCGGAATGTGACGCTGGCCAGTGGTGTCTTCGGACATATTAGGATTGATGAAATTTTTGACGGAACATTTCTCGAACTACCGCCGCAGATTCTTCGTCATCTACTTTCGATAAAACTTCTTCCAGAAAACCTTCGGCTAATAATTCTTGCGCGACTGGTAGAGGAATTCCGCGGGCTAAAAGATAAAAGAGCTCCTCGGGATTTACTTGTCCGGTGGTAGCACCGTGCGAACATTTTACATCGTTCGCTTCAATTTCTAAACCAGGCATCGAATCAGCTTCCGCGTCGCCCGAGAGCAAGAGATTGCGATTGGTTTGATAAGCATCGGTTTGCTGGGCATCGGGGGCTACTTTGATTAGACCCGAGAAAATAGTTCGAGATTTACCTAGGAGCACATTCTTAAAGAGTAAATCGGATTTGGCTTTTCCGGCATTGTGGACTTGCAGGGTACGTTGATCGAATTCTTGTTCGCCCGTCGCGACGCTAATGCCGTAAAGTCGAACATCGGCCCCTGGACCATCAATGCGCACCGTGTTTTCAAGGCGAGCACGACGACTTCCTAGTGCCGCATTGACCGATGAAATAAGTGAGTCCTTGGCCCCGCTGGTATTGGCGATTTCGAATGACTGCGTTTCATGGCTCCAACCTTGGACAGAGAAGCGAGAGATATTAGCTCCCGAGCCAGCATAAAGATCGGCTGCAGAAATCGCTAAGGCTTTTTGCTGTGGATGAGCACTTAAGTTATATTCGTGAATCGACACTTTTGCACGCTCATCAGCGATGACCAAGGCATGAGGAAAAACAGCAACCCCGTCAGCGAGTGTCCAATTAACCGAAACAAAGGACTGTTTGATTTCAATACCCTTCGGTACATGAAGAACATATCCAGACTGAAGGTACGCTTGATGGAGTGCTAAAAACTTTGCACCACCTAAACCCGCTTCGTGTTTCAATAAAAATTCTTTGAGGAGTGCAGGGTGGTGTTTGAGCGCATCTTCGAGTGATTCGAATTTGACACCTTGCGCGGCAAGCTCGGCACTGATGGCTGGACGAAGGACGCAGTGTCCATCGATATGGATAATCAGTCCTGCAGGTCGGGAAATAAAATGCGACTGCGCAATCAGCTGATTCACTTGGTCTTCACTCGGGATTTTTCCGATGTGATAGTTTTCTAAACTGAGTGAACGCGTGTCGGAATAACGCCATTTTTCATCAGTGCGCACGGGCATGGGCAGGGCGGTGAATTTTTCCCATCCCTTTTGTTTTAATTGCACGAACCAGTCGTGACTGAACTGTGATTGCGAGTGATCCTTCTGGGTCGCCTGGTCGAGAATATTACCGGCGGAAGTAGAAAGCGTAGTCATAGTTACCCGACGGACCCTTCCATTTGTAATTCGATCAGACGTTTTAATTCTACCGAGTATTCCATCGGGAATTCTTTTACCAAATCATTGACGAATCCGTTGACCGCGAGGGACATCGCTTCGCCTTCCGAGAGTCCGCGCTGCATCATATAAAAAATCTGCTCAGCGGAGACTTTGGAAACACTGGCTTCGTGTTGCACAAAGTTTTTCTGACCACGAACGGAAATCGCAGGATAAGTATCCGTGCGACTGTGCTCATTGATTAAGAGTGCATCGCACTCGGTATTATTTTTACAGTTTCTAAGAGTCTTCGGCATGTGCACGAGACCGCGATAGGTCGAACGGCCTGTGCCTACGGAGATAGACTTGGCGATGATGTTAGAAGTGGTTTCATCGGCGGCGTGAATCATTTTCGCACCGGTATCTTGGTGCTGTCCGTCATTCGCTAAGGCGATGGAGAGAACTTCGCCCCGGGCACGTTTGCCGCGTAAGACAACGCCAGGATATTTCATCGTGAGGCGTGATCCGATATTACAATCAATCCAGCGAACTTCAGCGTCCTCTTCCGCCACGCCGCGCTTGGTAACTAAGTTGAATACGTTAGCGGACCAGTTTTGCACAGTGATGTACTGAATTTTAGCACCTTTGAGTGCGACTAATTCTACCACTGCTGAGTGTAAGGTAGCAGTTTCGAATTTTGGAGCGGTACATCCTTCCATGTAAGTAATCTCCGAACCTTCATCGGCGATAATCAGTGTACGTTCGAATTGTCCGAAGTTTTCGGCGTTGATGCGGAAGTAAGCTTGGAGGGGTTGAGCTACTTTTACCCCTTTAGGAACGTAGATGAATGAACCACCTGAAAATACGGCAGAATTAAGTGCGGAGAATTTATTATCACCAATAGGAATGACTTTACCGAACCACTTACGGAAAATCTCAGGGTGATCGCGCAATCCTTCAGTTGGTCCACAGAAAATGACGCCGAGTTTCGACATTTCATCTTTCATGCGAGAGTAGACGGCTTCGGAGTCGAATTGTGCTTCGACGCCGGCGAGGAATTTTCTTTCTGCTTCGGGAATGCCGAGGCGTTCGAAAGTTTCTTTAACGTCATCCGGAACTTCTTCCCAGGTGCGACTCACTTTTTGTCCTTTCGAAAGGTAATAGCGAATCTTGTCGAAATGAATATTTTTTAAGTCCTCTGTCGCCCAGTGGGTTGGCATAGGCATATCGGTGAATGTTTTCAGGGCTTTTAAACGGAATTCACGAATCCATGATTCTTCACCTTTCACATCGGCAATGTAGTTAACGACTTTTTCCGTTAGGCCGATGCCAGCATCGAAGGCATAATTTTCTTCGTATTTAAAATCACCCTTCGTGCGATCGACATCGATTGCTTCGCGTTGGGCCTGGCTGTCTTCGATTTCGGACATTTTATTAGGCGTTGGCTAAATCTTTTTTGACCCACTCGTAGCCTTTTGCTTCGAGTTCAATGGCGAGTTCTTTACCACCGCTGTGGACAATGCGTCCGTCGTACATGATGTGTACACGGTCGGGTACGATGTACTCGAGGAGACGTTGATAGTGAGTAATCACGAGGAAACCGACATCCGGTCCGCGCATGTGATTAACGCCGTCGGAGACGATGCGGAGGGCGTCGATATCGAGGCCCGAATCGGTTTCATCGAGCACGGCATACTTTGGCTTGAGCATCATGAGCTGAAGAATTTCGCAGCGCTTTTTTTCACCACCCGAGAATCCTTCGTTCACGAATCGTGCCGTGAATTTACGATCCATTTTAAGAGCGTCCATCTTCGCGTAGAGTTCTGCGTAGTAGGCTTTGGCGTCGAAGGGTGCACCTTTCGCTTGGCGGGCGACAATGGCAGCGCGAATGAAGTTAGCGATGGTTACGCCAGGGATTTCGCTGGGGTATTGAAAGGCGAGGAAAAGGCCGGCACGGGCAATGGCATCGGGCTCTTGGCCGATGATTTGTTGGCCATCGATAAACGCTTCGCCGGATTGAACAGAATAGTCGGGGTGACCCGCTAAAACTTTAGCGAGGGTGCTTTTACCTGTGCCGTTCGGTCCCATGATGGCGTGAACTTCACCTTTGGGTACGGTCAAAGAAAAATCTTTGAGAATCGCACGTTCGCCGATGGAGGCGTTGAGGTTTTTGATGACAAGTGAATCAGGCATGTTGAAAATTAATTTTGGGTGGAAGATTTGGTGCGGCCTTGGAAACTGATTTCGATGGTTTCAGTTTCAAAGTTAGCGGGTAATATTTTTGTTAATTGATCTAAAATCTCTTTGGGTAGTTCGATGTCATGCACGCGGCCCGTGGACTCATCGCGGAAGTGGGCATGGGGGGCAAGGTTGGGGCAGTAGCGGGTGGACTCGCGTTCGTGATTCACTTGGCGGACAAGGCCGCAACCGACGAAAGTTTCGAGACAGTTGTAGACGGTGGCGAGTGACAGACCGGGCATCGTTTCTAAAGCGCGATTATAAACTTCATCGACGGTCGGGTGATCGCGTTGCGCTAAGAGAACCGTATACACAATCTCACGTTGCGGGGTGATTTTTTGGCCGCTTTTAGCAAGAGCTTCGTGCAGAGACTCCCGTTCGTGCTTATTGAGATTTTGAATCATTCTAAACGACTAATGAGTTGGAATGATTCCAAGTTGCAAGTTAAACCTACCCTAAAACCTTCAGAAACTGGCTATTTTCCTAAAATACTAATTTAGCCCGAGATTAGGGGGCTTTATTTCGTCATCGAGGTCTTTTTGGGCAGTTAAAGCGGAAAGGACTTCGGCGACTTTGGCGATTCGTTTGATCGGTGACAAGCACTCGAGGAGTTCACGTCGGATATCGGTTTGCGCGATTAGGTGACCGGCGACGGCATCGGCTAATGCGCCCGGTTTATTGGCCAGTCCACGGAAGCGATCGAGCAGTGGTTGGACGTCCTCTTCAGCGTCAGACAAAAGATGTTCGGTGAAGGCGAGCGTTCGAGCAATTTCGCGGGTGAA
>JBAXIK010000064.1:0-7605 GCA_037138415.1 Opitutia bacterium
TGACACCAGTCGCTGGCGCAAAGGCCAAAGCTGAAGATTGCGTGATCGTACCTGTGGCAACGATGTTAACGGTCGAACCAGCGTTAACCGCTGTCTGAATATCGGTCGCTTTAATGTTAGAGGCACCAGCAGTCGCAAGGTCGCCCGCGAGCGTTCCTGTGGTACTCGCCGTAGTGATAGTAACATTCGTCGGATCGATTAGCCACGAACCACCTGCACCTGCTTGAACGATACCTGGAAGTTCGAGAAGATGACCAGAAGTTTCAATGTGGCCGCCGAGTGCACGCACATCGCCAGCGACGGTGGTGACGCTGTGCGCATTCGTGATGTCGGACCAAAGCACGACTTTACCGCCCTGCCCTGCATCAATCGTTGCACCGGCTTCGAGCGTAGTAGTGATTGCCTGACGAACACCGTTAGAGCCCTGCCAATCGCCACCGACAAGAATGGATCCGCCATTCGAAGAAAGCGAAGCACCAGAAAATATTGCGACGTCGTTACCGGTAAACTGGATGAAATGAGAAGAAACAGCGCCTTTAACTTCGAGGGCATCCGCATCCGCCTCCACGCGACCTTCATTTCCAATCAATTGTGCGGATGACTCCGCAACGACTTTGCCCGAGCCCGAAAGTCTAATCGAGCCATCGGCATTCTTTGTCACACCGGTCGCACGCACGAGACCGCTGACGTTAACCGACTGGTTCACCACTTCACGTGCCGCCGAAGCAGTTAATAAAACTGAACCCGCTTCGATTTCTCCCGCTTGCTCAACTTGTGCCTTCAGTGGCTGACCATCCGCACCGACTAAAGTTTCATTGATGCCTTCGCCCGGTGCAAATCGAAGTAAACCGTCTCCATAAAGATCCACCGCGAAAGTTTTTCCGGAAGCTAAAACTGCAGTGCCCAGTTGTGCACGAATGAGTCCAGAATTTTTTACGTGAGGCGCGACTAATGCTGCAAGGCCAGCATCACTCACCGTAATCGTGCCTTCGTTGATTACCGAAGATTGTAAATCACTCGCCGAAGTAAATTTTAACGCACCGCCCGAGAGGAACGATTGCTTATCCAAATCGAGCGTCGTTGCAATGAGTCCCGCCGCATCAATCGTCGCACCCTTCGCGAAGTAGATACCGTTGGGGTTCATTAAAATCACCCGACCGTTAGCAGAAAGAGATCCGAGAATTTCCGAAGGTGCTACGCCCACAACTTTGTTCGCCGCAATCGATTGTGCATTCGGCTGAACAAATTTTACGGTCTCACCTTTCGCGATGGAGAATTGATTCCACTCAATGAAAGCGCGTTGCGAAGCTTGATTGATGGTTACATTCGCACTGCCCTCGCCTGAAATTGTGGCCTTACCACCTGTGACATTTCCACCCGATGGATTAGCGAATGAAACTAGAGGTGTCATCGCCGCCATCATTAAAACCGCGACTGGTATTAATGATTTTTTGCGTAGGCTAGATTTTGGAGAAGCGGACATTTTAAAAAATTGGGCGTGAGTTTAGTAGCGAATGCCGAAGGATCCGCTGATGCGATTGCCGGTATCACCCGTGTAACCCGAAGGGAGTGTCACCGGGCGACTGATTTCGATTAAAGCGTTACTATTGTAGGGTAAACCGAGGCGCATACCGACACCTGCCGTCGCAGCGTTACGCGAGCGTGCTTCACCAGGTTGCAAACTACCTTGTTGGCGGGTATACCCAGTATCGAAGAAAGTATAAAACTGCGCGAAAATCGGTTTAGATAAGCCTACAGAAACGGGCATCCCGTAACGTAATTCGAACGAACCGAAGAGAGAGTGTTCTCCACTCACCGAACCAGAGTCAAAGAAGCGACCGAATTGGCGGCCACCATAAGAAGATTCTTGTGCACTGAAGAGCGGACTACCCAAGGAGAGCTGTCCTTGTAACGAAAAACAATACGAGAGAGCTCCCGATCCAACCGCTAATAATGGAGCCGTACGCGTATATTCAACCGAACTAATCGTAAAAGTCGTTGAACCATTGACTCGGCTATTTCCTTTCGCACCTGCGATGTTTAAGCCTTGTTCGAGGTTTAATTTAACTAAATTGGAAGATTGATCGAGGCTCGCAAAATCAAAAATAACCGAGGCGCCGACACTGCGTAGATGGTCATGAGTGGTGGTGCCAGCGATTGCCGATGTATCCGACTCCTGAGCACCAAGATAAGTCTCTAAATTCACGGTCGAAGCACGCGAACGGACAAGGGGATAACTAAACGTCAAACGCACATTGCGCGAGAGACCTGAGTATTCCAAGGGTAGTAAAATCGCATCCTGCGGGCGACTGTCCGATTGCGAAATATTCAACGCCAAACGTTGACCATCGGTGCCAACCAGCGATGAATAGGCCATCGAATAACTGCGATAAGCATTACTACTAGGTGAAGCATAGAAGCTGGCGGTGAGATCATCGCTATCATCAATCACGCGTAATCCAGCATATGAAATTCCTACGACGCTGGAGCCAAGTGAGCTCGGCAAGAAGTTATTCCAGCTTAATTCCACCGACGACGGTTGTTGTATAAAGTCTAACGTCAACAATGAGCCACCTACTACTTTTTCATCAGGCGAGAGAACGGATTTCACTTCCCACCCTGGCAAGTCATCCATCAATAATAAATTACGCTCTAAAGTTTTGGCCGTCAGTGGTTGCGTTCGAAAAATTCCGAGCAACTGCATGCGCGTTGCCTTGAAGGCATAACCCGATGTCAATGTATTGAACGTTGCGTCCGAGACCCGCCCCTCGATGACCTTGATATTTACAATTCCATTTTGAATATCCTGCTCAGGAACAACCCCAAAACTAAGCACATAACCCGCATTGGCATAGGCTTTTGTGATCGCATTGGCTAATTGGAAAACTTCGTCGACCCGAACTTCGTCCCCTACTTTATGCTGCCATAATTGCGTTAAAGTTTCTGTGCTTAAGGCGGTGTTTCCTTCCAGCACTAAGGTCTTAAAAGTAAATGTTAACTTCGATGCCTCTTTCGGAGTAACTTGCTCGCTCAACTGATATCGTTTAGTCAGAACCGACTTCGGCTCGGGTTGAGTTTTAAAATTCTGATCAATTTTCGACGGATCTAATGTTGACGGAACTTGCGCAAATACATCACTCCTTCCGGCTGTCATAAAAATAACAAACCCCAGCACAAATTTTTTCCAAGAATCTGGGTATAGAAGAACCATTTTCTATGCCATTCTTGTGTAAACATCTAAAACATAAAAATCTACAATAAAAACAGATAAAAAAACACGACCTATAAGGGTGCTTGATCCGTCCACTAACACCTTGGTTCTCAATCATGAGTTAAAATCATAACCAGTCATAAAACATACTAAAATTATCCCCATTATCTGGCAGTCTACGCATCCAGAATCATATATCCGTATAATATCTTTAAATTTCTCCCTTTCCCACTTGCGACTGGGGGCTGGTATCCTACTTTTCGGACATATTTCCTCAGTATGGTCACGGACAACAAACCTCCCTTAATTTCTATCAATGTCGATGGTGTCGAACACCAAGTCGTTGCCGGGACCAACCTCGTCGATGCCCTCGCGAAAATCGGTAAAGAGGTCCCCCATTATTGCTACCACCCGAAGCTCACAATCGCTGGTAATTGCCGCATGTGCCTCGTCGAACTCGGATCGCCGATGCGCGACCGTGCGACCAACGAAGTGATTTTAGAAAACGGTAAGCCCAAAATTGGATGGCAGCCGAAGCCAGCGATTGCTTGTGCTACGAATGTTTCGCCTGGACTCCATGTAAAACTCGATTCTCCAGGCGTGAAAGCCTGCCGCGAAGGAGTTACTGAAATGCTTTTATTGAATCACCCCCTTGATTGTCCGATTTGCGATCAGGCAGGTGAATGTAAGCTCCAAGAATTTTCAGCCGAATACGGCAAAGGTTATTCTCGTTATGTGGATGAGAAAAATGCGAAGCCCAAGAAGACTCGTCTCGGACCTCGCGTCACGCTCGATGATGAACGTTGTATTCTTTGCTCCCGCTGCGTTCGTTTTTGTAACGATATCGCCAAAGACCCTGTTTTAGGCTTCGTTAATCGTGGTTCCTTTAACACCCTCACCTGCTTCCCTGGTAAAGAATTAAACAATAACTACTCGCTCAACACGGTAGATATTTGTCCGGTCGGCGCACTCACCAGCACCGACTTCCGTTTCAAAATGCGCGTGTGGTTCTTGAAAAAGACTCTCTCGATTTGCACCGAGTCTAGCGTAGGCGTGAATACAACCATCTGGTCACGCGAAGGAAAAATTTATCGGATCACTCCACGTCAAAACGACGCCGTGAATGATACTTGGATGGCGGACTCGGGTCGCGAACTTTATAAACAAGTGGAAGATACAAGTCGCATCACTTCAGCGTCTGTTAAAGGAGCTAAGACTTCTCTCGATATCGCTTTCAATACTGCCTCTGAAATTATTAAGTCAGGCCATTTAGCGATTGTGGGCTCAGGCCATCTCTCCGTTGAAGAACAATACTTACTGTCCGATTTAGCCAAGAAACACAGTGCTAAAACCTACGTTCCTACTCATACAGGTAAGGGCGACGGCATGTTAATTTCCGAAGATCACACTCCTAACTTCCGTGGTGCCATTGTTACTGGCTTAACTCAAACTACCGCGTTTGATTTCAAAGCTCTTTCGTCGGACATCGAATCAGGAAAAGTAAAATCATTACTCATCTGCCGTGAAGATGTAACCACACTCGGTATCTCCGCCCAACTTCTTTCAAAGGTGCGTGTTGTGGTGATTGCGACGCATAAAAACGCGACGACGGATGCAGCTGAAGTTGTTTTACCTGGCTTAACCGTTTTCGAAAGAAGCGGTTCATTCATTAACTGCCAATTCCGCCTTCAGTCTTTTGTGCAAGCCATTCCCGGACCCGCCGGAACATTACCCGACAGTTCATATTTAGCCCGTTTTGCAGGTCTCAACGTCAATTCCCTTTGGAAAGAATTAGCACAACACGTGCCCGCACTCGCTGGCTTAGCACACGGAAAAATTCCTGAAGACGGCGTCGTGATCGATAGTTCAAAGTGGTCGAGCCTCACCTTCCCCGAAGGTCGCCTTCTTAAATTCGCACCTGCAGGAGTCACCGCCTAAGATGATCGAACAAATCCTTAACGATCTCATTCTCTCGCCTGCTTGGTATTACACCGCGGCACGTGGACTTACGGTTATCGTTATTTTAATGTCGATTGCGGCTTACTCCGTTTTACTTGAGCGCAAAGCATCGGCATGGATTCAAGGTCGGGTCGGACCTAATCGCACCAACCACCCACTCATCGCGTGGATTCCCTTTTTCGGTAACGTCTTAATGCGCGGTGGTTTTATTCAACCTGCAGCCGACGGTTTAAAGTTCCTCTTTAAAGAAGACGCACTTCCTGGCCACGTGCGTAAGACTTTTTATATTTTAGCACCGTGTATCGCCTTAGCTCCGGCCTTGATTTCATTGGTGATGCTGCCCTTTGGAGAATTACCCAGCGGACAAATCATCACCCTCTGCCCGGGCGCTGACATCGGAGTTTTATTCATGTTCGCAATCAGTTCACTCGGTGTTTACGGCATCGCTTTAGCAGGTTGGGCAGCGAATTCTAAATACCCATTCCTCGGTGCCATCCGAGGTTCGGCACAATTAATCTCCTACGAATTAGCGATGGGCCTGTCGGTCCTAACGGTATTTTTAGCGACTGCTACGCCTGATCAAAACAATGCACTCAGTTTAGTTTCGATGGTTAAGGCACAAACCGGCGCATGGAATATTTTGTATCACCCCGTAGCCGCACTCATTTTCCTTATCTGTATTTTCGCTGAAGCTAATCGACACCCGTTCGATATGCCTGAATCCGAAACCGACCTCGTCGGTGGTTTCCATACTGAATACGGTGCATTCAAATTCGGCCTGTTCTTCGTCGCCGAATACAGCCACATGGTCATCGGCTCATCGCTCTTTATCCTAATGTTCTTAGGCGGATGGCATGTCTTACCTTGGTTGCCCACCGTGGGGACGGGCATCTTCGCAACACTGATTGGCCTCGGTTCATTCTTCTTCAAACTCGCCGCGTTCTTATTCTTCTTCGTGTGGGTGCGCTGGACAGTTCCACGTTTTCGTTACGACCAAGTTATGCGAATCGGTTGGAGAGTTCTCCTACCCATAGCGGTGGTTAATCTTCTCGTCTATTTCATCTGGTACGCCCTCCAAGGCTAAATAATATGGCTATAAAAATCGTTGAACGTCGTCCTCTCTCCTTCTTGGAGAAAACTTATCTTCCGCAAATCATCGCGGGACTTAAAGTGACTTGGGATAATTTAATAAAGCCACCCGTCACTTTACAGTACCCTGAGGAACGTCCCGTTATTCCTACTGGATATCGCGGTGTTCCCACGCTCGTCCGCGATCCCCAAGGCCGCGAAAAATGTGTTTCGTGTCAGCTTTGCGAGTTCGTCTGTCCACCGAAGGCTATTCGCATCACTCCAGGAGAAATTTTAGAAACAGCGGACAATAACCACGTTGAAAAAGCGCCGAAGGAATTCGATATCGACATGCTGCGCTGCATCTATTGCGGCCTCTGCCAAGAAGTCTGCCCGGAAGAAGCAATCTGGCTTCAAGGTCAGTACTCTATGACCGGCAAGACGCGCGAAGAGATGGTTAATAATAAAGAAAAACTTTACGAACTCGGCGGAACTTTACCGGACTCTCATTATAAGTGGGATAAGAAAAAAGCCGAAGCAGAACGTCAACAAAACGAACAACACTAACGCGGGCAATGAGTTGCCCGCGAGGGGGCAAGTGGGCACGGTGACAAGGTGACAAGGGGTGATTACACATGAACCAATAAATTTGGTCATGGCATCTTGCTAAATTACAGTCGCAACCTAGATTCGCGACAAATGTCCTTACTCTTTTCTCCGCTCAAAGTCGGCGCACTCACGATTCCTCATCGCGTGCTCATGGCACCGCTCACCCGCACCCGTGCAGGTGAAGGCAATGTTCCCACCGATCTCAATGCCGAGTACTATGCACAGCGTGCGAGCGCGGGAATTATTATTTCTGAGGCGACCACAGTTTCCGCACACGGACATGGCTATCCCAATACACCGGGAATTTATACCGAGGCACACGTCGCGGGTTGGAAAAAAGTAACTTCTGCAGTGCACGCCAAAGGTGGAAAAATTTTCTTACAGCTCTGGCACGTGGGTCGTATTTCACACCCCGCCTACCAACCCAATGGCGAGCTGCCGATTGCGCCCTCAGCAATCAAACCCGAAGGACAAGTTTGGACTGGTAAAGAAATGGCTGATTATGTCGTACCTCGTGCTTTAAAAACTGAAGAAATTTACGGTGTCATCGCCGAATATGTACGCGGGGCTCGTTTGGCTAAAGAAGCTGGCTTTGATGGCGTCGAAATTCACGGAGCCAATGGTTACTTACTCGATCAATTTTTACGCGATGGTTCCAATAATCGCACCGATAATTATGGTGGCTCGGTTGAAAATCGTGCCCGACTTTTATTACAAGTCACCGGTGCTGTCATTTCGATTTGGGGTGCTGATCGCGT
>JBAXIK010000065.1:0-7305 GCA_037138415.1 Opitutia bacterium
CGTTAGTCGAGCATACGATTCGTCAGTTGAACGAAAATCTTTCTTTAACACGCGATTCCATAAAACCCTATTTTGCAAATCTCACGATTGGTGCGGGCGCGGCGGCGGCGATAGTTTGTCGCGAAGAATTAGCGAAGGATGATTTAATTCGCTTACGTGCGGCGGCGTGGGAAACCGATTCTTCAGCGAATCAACTTTGTGAAGGCGATACTTCATCCAATGAATTAGATATGCGAACTGACTCCGAAGCTTTGTTGATTGCGGGAGTGGGCTTAGCTCAACGTTGTTGGAATCGATTTAAAAATGAAAGCGGTTGGACTGAATCCACTCCGCAAAAAATTATTACGCACCAGGTCGGACGTCGCCACTCGGCCTTACTTTTCGAAAAGTTAGGATTAGATCCGGCCAAAGATTATCAAAGTTTTGATCGTCTTGGAAATGTCGGCTCCGTTTCTTTACCGGCGACTTTGGCGCTCGCGCGTCTTGAAGGAAAAATTAAGTCGGGAGATAAGACGGCGCTGTTAGGGATTGGCAGTGGCCTCGTTAGTCTTATGTTGGCTGTAGAATGTTAGCGCCCCATCCATCCACGATGTCGCCTGCGGTGAAGGCTCTGTATCCCTTCGAGGTACGAGAATGCCCGACCGCTGATGGGGTGATGCGTTTTGTAGATCATGGACCCAAGGACGGGCCTGCGGTGCTGCTTTTACATGGTAACCCCTCATGGTCGTTTTTGTGGAGAAACCTAGTCCTCAAGCTGGGCAAGGCGGGTTTTAGGGTCATTGCCCCCGACCACCTCGGGATGGGTCTGTCGGACCGACCGGCCAAGTTCCTCCGACTCGATGACCGGATCAACGCCGTCCATGGGTTGGTCGACTTCTTAGGTCTCAAAAAATTTGATATCGGAGTTCATGATTGGGGTGGCGCGATTGGACTGGGCTTGGCCGGTCGCATGCCCGAACGCATCGGAAAAATCTTAATCACGAACACGGGCGCATTTCTGTCTGACAACATTCCCAAGCGGATAGCAGTTTGTCGCCTGCCGTTCATCGGACGCTTCCTCGTCGAAAAATTTAATGCCTTCGCTTGGCCCGCAACCTGGATGGCCGTTCAGAAGCCCATGAATAAGGCGGTAAAAGAAGGATTTCTGTTTCCTTATCAAACAATCGACTCACGGAAGGCGGTGGCTGACTTCGTAGCGGACATCCCGATGGAGCTGAATCACCCTACGCGCACTGTCCTGGCCGAAGTAGGGGAGCGTCTGGTTTTACTGAAAGATAAACGCGTCATGATTTTATGGGGTCTGCGGGACTTCTGCTTCGATCAAACTTTTTTAGCCGAGTTCGAACGTCGTTTTCCACACTCGCAGAAGTTGATTTTTAGTGAAGCTGGACACTATGTTTTGGAAGACGCGGGCGACGCGGCCATCGATCCCGTAGTTCAATTTTTCTTGAACACCTAAAGTAATCGGGAAAAAGGTGTAAAATGAATGTAAAATAGGGTGTTTATACCCTGTGAATAACCTATTTTAGGGTTTTCATAAGCACCTCATAATAAGCGACTTAAGAATGTGAAAAAACCTCACATTTTGAGTGTTTTCCTATTGCAGATTGGGTTGTGAAAAACAGACTAAAAAAACCCTAAATTAATAGGGTACAAAACTATCTTTTATCACACAAAAAATGAGCGAAAATTCTGAAAAATCTGGTCCCACAGGAAAGCATACAGGTAAAGCATCTTACGATGCCGTAGACATCAAGAGGTTGAAAGGTTTGAAGGCCGTGCGCGAGCGACCAGGTATGTACATTGGTGATACAAATGAAACGGGTCTGCACCATTGCGTTTACGAAATTGTTGATAACTCGATTGACGAAGCACTCGCTGGATATTGTCACAGCATCAAAGTAGAAATCTACGCTGACGGATCTCTTTCAGTTGAAGATGATGGTCGTGGTATTCCGGTGGCAATGCACCCCGAAGAAAAAATTCCTACTTTAGAATTAGTTTTAACCAATCTGCACGCGGGTGGAAAGTTTGATAAAGGAGCTTACCAAGTTTCGGGCGGATTAAACGGCGTTGGCGCCAAGTGCGTTAATGCATTATCCGATATATTTATCGCTGAGGTCAGTCGCGAAGGAGAAGTTCACCAAATGAAATTCTCGCGCGGTGAAGTCACCCAACAAATCAAAGTCATCGGAAAAACTAAGCGTACGGGAACAAAAATTACGTTCCACCCGGATCCCGAAATCTTCGTCGCTACCCAAGAATTTAAGTACGATACCTTGGTTCGCCGGATGCGTGAATTAGCGTTTTTAGTGCCTGGAATAACAGTGGAAATGAAGGACCACCGCACGAATCGTGCAGATAAATTTGAGTTTAAAGAGGGTATCGCCGAGTACGTTTCTTTCTTAAATGTAAATGAAGAGCCGCTCTTTAAGGAGCCCATTTTAATTTCCGCGGAAGTGGATTTTACTGACTTAGCCAATCCTCGCGTGATGGCGGAAGGCGAAAAGCCCAAGCCTAACCAACGTCGGATGACGGTGGATGTCGCTCTGCAGTACAACGACCGCTATGACGAAATGGTTTTCTCTTATGCGAATTTAATTAATCAGCCTGAAGGCGGTACGCACTTATCGGGTTTCCGTTCGGCCCTCACTCGCGTGATTAATCACTACGCTAAGTCCAATAACTTAATTAAAGATAAAGACACTAAATTGAGTGGTGACGACATGCGGGAAGGTTTAGTCGCAGTTATTTCCGTCAAGCACCCCGACCCAAAATTCCAATCGCAGAATAAAACTCGTCTGACCAATCCTGAAGTGGAAGGCATCGTGACTTCTGTGGTCGGCGAACAATTAAAATATTATTTAGAACGCGATCCCAAGACGGGCCGTCGCATTGTTGACAAATGTTTGAACGCGGCACGTGCGCGTGAAGCTGCACGAAAGGCCCGTGAAACCGTACGTAAATCAGCGATGTCGTCGGGCGGCTTGCCTGGCAAATTGGCTGACTGTTCCGAGAGCGATCCAGCGGTTTGCGAGTTGTACATCGTCGAAGGTGACTCCGCAGGTGGTTCGGCAAAACAAGGTCGCGACCGTCGCTACCAAGCGATTCTCCCGATTAAAGGTAAAATCTTAAACGTCGAAAAAGCACGGATCGATAAAATTTTATCCAACGAAGAAATCCGTACGATCATCACGGCGTGTGGTACGGGTATTGGTAAGCACGAAGGCGATGGCGCGTTCGATGTTACTAAGTGTCGCTATCATAAATTAGTGATTATGACGGATGCGGACGTGGACGGTTCGCACATTCGAACCCTCTTACTTACCTTCTTATTCCGTCAAATGCCTGGCTTAATCGAAGCAGGCTATGTCTACATCGCACAGCCTCCTCTCTATCGTATTAAACGTAAGAAGCGTGAGCAGTACGTGGACAATGATCCCGATTTAAATCGCATCCTTCTCGAATTAGGTTCGGAAGATGTGAACCTACTTCGCCTGCGCGATAAGCACGTTTTCCCCGGTCAGAAGCTCGATAAGATTGTCGAATCACTCGCTCGTTTAGAGTCACTGGGCGTGAGTATCGGTCGTACCGGTTGCCAACTCGGCAATTACCTTGATCAGCAAAATCATAAGAACCATGCGCTGCCTCGTTTCATCGTACGTACTCGTACGGGTAACGAAGAGACTTACGAGTTCCTGACAGATGCTGATGCTAAACAGGACTACTTAAAGAAAGCCGGCGTGGAAGATTTCCTTTCGGATATGATTAACCGCGAGAAGAAACTGAAGGACGGTACGGTTGTACAACAGCGCGTTAACATCATCGAAGTCTTTGAAAACGAATCCATCAGCAAGGTGCTGAAAGATTTAGAAAATCATGGTATGGATGTGCAGAAATTCTCTGGCGGAGAAGACGCGCGTTATCACTTAATCGACGGCTCCACTCCAGAAGAAGAAGCGGCTGCTGAAAAAGAAGAGGCGAAAGCTGAAAAAGCGGAGAAAGGTGCCGAGAAGGCTGCGAAGAAGATGGTGAAGAAAGCGGATCCCGTGCCTCTGATGTCGATCCTCGAACTCATCGGACAGATTCGTCAATTCGGCCGTAAAGGTCTCACCATTCAACGATATAAAGGTCTCGGTGAAATGAATCCTAAGCAGTTATTTGAAACGACGATGGATCCAGCCAAACGCCGATTCTTAAAGGTCGACATTCGTGACGCTGCAGAAGCTAACCGAGTTTTCGCTATGCTCATGGGTGAGGACGTGCCATCGCGTCGTGCCTTCATCGAGGACAATGCACTCAACACCTCGAACCTCGACGTCTAATTCCTTACTCACTTCTAAATTTATCTCTCAATGTATTCTGAAAACGAAAAACTTACTTCGGCTAATATCTCCGAAATCATGCAAACCGCGTACATCGATTATTCGATGTCCGTTATTGTTTCGCGTGCCTTACCTGATGCGCGTGATGGCTTGAAGCCCGTGCAACGTCGGATTCTTTACGCCATGTTGCGTGAAGGCCTGGTGTACAATCGTCCTTTCGACAAGTGCGCCGGTGTCGTCGGTGAAGTGCTGAAGAACTATCACCCGCACGGTGATAGCTCGGTGTACGATACTTTGGTCCGTCTGGCCCAAAACTGGGTCATGCGTTATCCGCTGATTGAACCTCAAGGTAATTTCGGTTCGGTCGACGGCGATCCACCCGCCGCTTACCGTTATACCGAGTGTCGCTTATCGGAAGTTTCGGCCGAGCTCCTCGGTGATATCGATGAAGATACCGTAGACTTCATTCCTAACTACAAAGAGTCTACCACTGAGCCAACCGTCTTACCTTGTGCGCTGCCGCACTTATTAATGAACGGTTCGACGGGTATCGCGGTTGGTATGACTACGAATATTCCTCCTCATAATTTAAATGAACTCATTGAGGCGACCTGTCTGATTATTGATAAGCCAGCGACGACGGTGGATGATTTAGAGAAAATTATCATGGGTCCTGATTTTCCAACGGGTGGCGTGATCAATGGTAAGGACGGCATCAAACAATACCTCCGCACTGGTCGTGGTATTGTGCGCGTGCGTGGCGTTGCTCACACCGAAGAAATGAAGAACGGTAAGGAGCAAGTAGTTCTCACCGAACTTCCTTATAATACTAATCGTTCAACTCTGGTTAAGCATATCGCCCAGCTTATCGGGGAAAAAGTCTTGGACGAAGTTTCCGACTTACGCGATGAGTCCGACGAAAATACCCGTATCGTGATTGAGTTGAAACGTAACGAATCAGCGAAGGTGGTCGTCAATAAACTCTTTAAAAATACCGCCTTCGAAAGTTCCTTCGGGGTGATTTTATTAGCCCTCGATAAACGTCGTCCAAAGCAAATGAACATCCGCGAGATGCTTGAGTGTTTCGTGGAGCACCGCCGCGACGTCGTCACCCGTCGTACTCGTTTCCGCTTACGCAAAGCTGAAGATCGTGCCCATATTTTAGAAGGTTTCAAAATCGCGCTGCGCAATCTCGATGATTTCGTAAAAATTATTCGGGCGGCGACTAATCGCGATGAAGCCCGCGTAAAACTGATGGCCAAGTATGGTCTCAGCGAACGCCAGGCCGTAGCGATTCTCGATTTGCGTCTCTATCAACTCACCGGTTTAGAGCGTGATAAGATCGAAGCCGAGTACCGCGAACTCATGGCTATCGTAGAAGAATTGCGCTCTATCTTGGGTAGCGAATTAAAATTACTTACTTTAATTAAGACCGAATTACGTGAGGCTGCGAAGAATCACCTATCGCCTCGTAAGACGAAGGTCATCAACCAAGAAGGAGATTTAGCGATGGAAGATATGATTGCGAATGAAGGCTGTGTGGTGACCGTATCACACTCCGGATTTATTAAACGGACGCCTGTTGATCAATATCGCTTACAAAAACGTGGCGGTAAGGGTACGAAGGGCGCTGAGCTCTCCAAGGCAGCCAGCGATGATGACTCTGATTTTATTGAGCATTTATTCACGGCGAACACGCACGACCACATCATGTTCTTCATGAATAACGGTCGAGTTTACGTCGAGAGAGTTCACGAAATTGAAGAAGCTGGTCGGGCTACTCGCGGTAAGTCGATTGCTCGTCTCCTTGATTTAAAAGATGATGAGAAATTAGCGGCGATGGTTTGTGTGAACGATTTCGCCGAAGGTAAATTCTTAATCATGTGTACTGCTAACGGTACCATCAAGAAGACCGAGATTTCTAAATACGAAAACTACCGCAAGGGTGGTATCATCGGGATCAATATCGAACACGGTGATAAGTTAATCTCAGTGAAGTTAACCAACGGCGATAACGAGGTCGTGATGATTTCCCAATCCGGTATGTCCATTCGTTTCCATGAATCGGATGTCCGTTCGATGGGTCGCGATACGACGGGCGTGATTGGTATGAATCTCGACTCCGGTGACTTAGTGAAGGCCATGGAGATCGTGGATGCGGCCAATACCTTACTCGTCGTGGGCATCGACGGTATCGGAAAACGCACGGCGTTTGATGATCCTGAAACCAAGGAGCCGATTTATCGTAAGCAGTCTCGCGGTGGTAAGGGTGTGATTGCGATTAAGACCGAAGTCGGCGTGGCGGGCGCACTCAGCGTTAAGGAAGATGACGAAGTCATGATGCTGACCAAGGGTGGCCAATCCATCCGTACGAAGGTTAAAGATATTCGTTGCACCGAAGGCCGTAACACCAAGGGTGTCCGCGTCATGAGGCTCAAGGACGGAGAGATCTTAACCGGCATCTCCAAGGTCGAGCGTTCGGACGAAGAAGAAGAAAACGCTAAGCCTTCAGCCTAAGCGACTGTTTAAACTCACGAACATGGGGCGCGAAAGCGCCCCATTTCTTTTATGCCTTTTCCAGAGTGGCAATGCACTCGATGTGGCGCGTTTGGGGGAAGAGATCGAACGGTTTAGCCGAGACGACTTTCCAGCCACGCGCGCAGAGGTATTTTAAATCGCGCGCTTGGGTGTCGGGTGAACAGCTAATATAAATAATACGACGGGGAGAAAATTTATGCAGTTGTTCGAGGAAACTCTCGTCACAACCCTTGCGGGGTGGATCGACGATGACCGCGGATTCATGTCCGCGTACGGGGATACTTTTGAAAATGGATTCAGCCGAGCCAGCGATGAAGCGGCAGTTCGTTAAACCATTGAGGGTGGCGTTCTCGGCGGCTTTGCGGGCGGCGTCAGCGCTGACTTCGATTCCATTAACGGAGTCGAAACTCTTCGCGCCTGAAATAGCGAACAATCCTGAACC
>JBAXIK010000066.1:0-7283 GCA_037138415.1 Opitutia bacterium
GCTAAATCAGATTGGAAAAAAGTCTTAGTCGGTGCGGCTGACAAGCGTGTCATCGTAGATTGTGATAAGACACCCTATCAATCAATTCATTCGGATGCTTTTTATCAGTCAGCGCTGCATGAAATTTCCAAAAATGAGAGGATAAAATTATTCTTAGGTGAAACCGTGGGGACGATTCTTAAGAAAAATAATCTTTGGCTGGTAAATGTGCAAAATCGATCGGTGAGTGCACCGCAGGTCATAGACACGCGCCCACCACAAGATGTGAATGACAACGCACCTATTTTATGGCAGTCATTCAGTGGGGTTGAGGTTAAGTGTAGTCAGGATGTTTTTGATGATAAGATTGCGACGCTCATGGATTTTACTGAAGCCACATCGGGTGAGATTGGATTTTTATATTTATTACCCTATAGTCGAACCTGCGCTTTGATTGAGGCTACCGTTTTTGGAAAGCGGGCGATGTCGCCGGGTGAACTAGCTGCGATGTTGGATAGGTTGGTTAAGAAATCAGTCGGTTCGGTTGCTTATGAGATAACCTATCGTGAACATTTTGTCATTCCGATGGGGTTGAGTGAGCACGTGCCACACAGTGACCGCTCTTACGTGACTGTAGGATTGGAATCGGGCGGGGCTAGGGCATCGACCGGCTATGTGTTTCAAAGGATTCAGCGATGGGCTGAAGGGGCGGTATCGGAGATAACGAAGGGTAGACCAGTCTCTGGGCATAAGCCGGACTCATGGGTGATTAGAAAGATGGATTCGATTTTCCTGCGAGTATTAGAGCGCTATCCTAATCGGGGGCCAGAGATTTTCGTCAGGCTGTTTTCGATGCGCGATTCTGGGTCGGTCATACGTTTTATGAATGACGAACCTACGCTTTGGGATAGTGTAAGGATTATGAGCGTCTTGCCTTATGGAATTTTTATCAAGGAACTCGTGAGAGGAATTTTCCGATGAACCTGATTCGAATTCAGGGTGTCCTCTTTGGAGTTATCTCTATTATTTGTTTATTGGCTTCGCTGTTTTTACCGGCTCTGGATAAGCAAACGGAACTGATCTTAGTGGCGGCTTTGATTATTATACTCGGTGTTCCGCATGGAGCTTTAGACACACTTTTTGCGCGGGAATTATATGGAGTTAATTCATTAACGGCGTGGATTAAATTTTCGGTGGTTTATTTGATGATGGCCGCACTGGTGGTCGTTTTGTGGTACATGGCGCCGCTTTTGTTTTTAATAGGGTTTATTGGGATTTCGATTGCGCACTTTTCGGGTGATCCGGATGGTGAGACCGGATGGTTGATTCGTCTCATCTACGGTGGGGCGATTATTTTTATTCCGGTGTCAAAACATCCCCAGGAAATTGCGGATGTGTTTAGTTTGTTGGTGGGGGAGAAGAGTAGTCAGGCGTTGATGCCATGGATGTCGGGTTTAGCACTACCTTGGCTCTTGGCGCTATCGGGTGTGGTGATTTATCTGCTCGTTAAAAAGTCACCCCTCAGTTTTGAGTTTTTGTGTTTAGGACTCATCGCCTATTTCGTGTCGCCCTTAATTTCCTTCACGGTGTTCTTTTGTGGAATGCATAGTGCGAGGCACATTATTCGCACGGCTGCTTTTGCTAAATACTCCCAGCCCTTGTTGCTTTTAGGGGCGATGCTATTGCCGATGCTGGGTGTGTTGGCTTTATCGACCGTTTCGTGGTTTATGCTTAAGAATCAGACCTTG
Source organism: Opitutia bacterium (assembly GCA_037138415.1). Classification (GTDB taxonomy): domain Bacteria; phylum Verrucomicrobiota; class Verrucomicrobiia; order Opitutales; family UBA953; genus UBA953. The sequence goes on from JBAXIK010000066.1 coordinate 1,728, forward strand.
GATGGTCGGGTGGTGCAGATAGTCTTTGTGGGTCTGGCTGCCCTCACCGTGCCCCATATGGCTCTCGTTGAGCAAGTGAGGGTGAAGGGGTGGATATCAAGTTCAGGTAAGACCTGAACTTGAGGGGACAAGCTGGCATGGTGACATGGGGTAGTGTTAGGACGCGACACAGTCGCGCCCCTACCTAAATAAATTTAGGGGGCTGGAACTCCGAGAAAGGCAAAAAGTTTTGGCTTAGGTATAATTATTCTGAGATTAATTCTTTGTGAATCGGTAGGTTGGAAGTATCACTAATTTAGCACGAACCCGACTGCATCAAAATTAGCCAAAATCAGCGTTTGGTTTTGGATTATTAAAATCACTGCAACGACTTTAGGTGAAACGTTTAGCGATTATCTCGCTCACCCCGGTGGCTTAGAATTAGGTTATGCGGTGACGGCCGGTATCGTGATAACATTCTTTATCATTACGTTGCTGCTGCAGTTAGGTTCAGATCGACACAGCCCACTATTATTCTGGATGGTGATTCTGTCGACAAGTGTGGCGGGCACATCGATTTCTGACTTCATTGATCGGACATTGAAGATTGGTTACACGGGAGGATCTTTGATATTGTCGTTACTCTTGGTCGTTACCTTTTGGCTATGGAAGAGTCGTGGCGGGGAATTATCCGTGACGTCGATCCGGAGTCGTCGAGATGAGACTTATTATTGGATAGCGATTTTGATTTCGAATACGTTGGGGACGGCATTGGGAGACTTTTTAGCGGACAGCTCGGGTCTGGGCTTTGCGGGAGGCGCTGAATTAATCGGTGCGCTCTTGGTGGTGGTTTGCCTCATGTATTACTTTACAAAGGTATCGCATGTGTTGTTATTTTGGTTGGCGTTTATTCTGACCCGGCCGTTTGGGGCGACATTGGGCGATACATTGACCAAGTCACACGAACAGGGTGGTTTGGCCCTCGGAACGGCCAGTTCGTCCATTGTTTTGGTGGTTATCATGGCCGTCGCGATTCTGATCTCGGGACGAAATCAGGATTCTGAAACTTCTGCCCAATAATAGAGTTATATTTTTACCCACTTATGAAAAACTTATCCCGATACGCATTAGTCATTCTCGCTCTTGTTCTCTGTCCATCAGTCTGGGCAAAGAAGAAAGATAAGACTGCGAGTGTGTCTGAAACATCTTCTAGTAGTTCAACTGCGGCTAACTCATCAGCCAATAGTTCATCGACGACTGGCGCAAATTCGTCAGCTGCGATGGCTAAGATTTATACGAAAGAACAGACAGGTCCATTAATCACATTGGCTAATGCAACCTTGGCGGCGGTAGCGGCAGATAAGAAGGCCGACATGGAAATCAAGATTACTGAATTAGAATCTGCCTGGGATGCGCAGGAAAAAACTTTTAAGCCCATTAATGCAGATCAATGGACAGTCATCGATAAAACTTTGGACAAGGCCATTGCTGCATTACGAGGAAGTAAGTTTGATGCTAAGAAAGGTAAGGATTCATTAGACTCGTTGGTGAAGATGCTTTCTGATTCGACGAAATGAGAAGTATCCTTAGCGGTATTGCATTAAGCCTGTTTGTTTTTCTAGGTTCAGTGGTTTCGGGTCAGTCCGAGACTATTGCGCCGGTTGAGCGTAGTCAGAAGTTGGCCAAGATTTATACGAAGAAGGAGACGGAAGAGTTTATTTCGACAGCGAAAGAGACGATTACGGCACTCGCTGCGAAAGATAAGAAATTGATGATTATGAAGCTTACCGATCTCGAGGCGGCTTGGGATGGGGATGAGGATAAGCTCAAGCCACGCAATGAAGCGCAGTGGAAATTAATCGATGAGACGTTGGATCGAGGGATCAATTCCTTACGCAGTACTTCTTATGATGAGGTTAAAGGTAAGCAGGCGTTGGATGATCTTTTGAAGGCTTTAGTAGAGTCGACGAAGTAGTAATTTGAGGGGACATGTGGGCAAGGTGAGCGCGTGCAAAGCACGCGAGGGGACACGTGGGCAAGGTGACACGGGGACAAGGGGAGATACAAAAATACAAAGATACTGAATTATTACTTCGTTATGAACGGGCGGGCGGAGGCTTGGCACCAGAGCTTGTAAATATTGATCACGTTTTTGCGAATACCAGTGACGGGGATTTTTAGGAATCCATTGCGCTTAGCGGCTTCGAAAAGAATGCGTTCTTTTTGGGTGAGTCGATGACCGACACCGCGGTTACCGATCTTACCACGCGTCGATTCTCCGCGGCTGAGTTTCTCGATATCGTCTTTATGAGGGTGAGTTGGCACGTTGGCAAGGTGACAAGGGGAGAGACAAAAAGCAAATGAGTGAAACAGTTTAGGGGACAAGGGGGAACTAGTTCAGGGGATAAGTTAGCAAGTGGGCACCTTGGCAGGGTGAGAAGTATTTGCCTATTTTGTCCGGACTGTTACTGAATAAACGAATGAAGGGAGCGTTATTATTTTCTTTAATCCTAGCGAACGGAATATTTGCGGCGGAGTTGCCGGTATCGTTCGTGGGGAGTGGCCCGGAATTAAAATATTTAAAGACTGAGCGAGGAGATCAGGTCTGTGATTTCTCGCATGCGGGATATGGTGGTGGCGGCGTTGCATTTCCGACATCGAACAATAAAAAAACGGTAAGCTCGGTGACAGGTGACGCGTCAGACGCTATTCAATCTGCGATCAATCAAGTAGCTTCGATGCCATTAGTTGAGGGCATCAGAGGCGTGGTCGAATTACCTGCGGGAACGTACAATTGTTCGAAAACTTTGGCGATTAAGACGAATGGAATTATTGTAAGAGGTGCGGGTAGTGCGGCGGGTGGCACGATTATAAAATTAACTGGCAAGCCGCATATTGCGATTGAGATAGCACGAGAGGTTTCGACTGGTGACGGTAAGGAGTCGAAAAAGAAAGCTAGAGAAGCAGCGGCAAGCGAGGGGAAGTCTAAGGGGTCATCCAAGCCGATTAAAATCACGGACGATTATGTGCCGTCGGGAACCTGTGTGATTAATGTACAGTCAGCGTCGGGTTTGAAGGCTGGAGATTCGATTGAGATTACGCGTGAAGCGACCAAAGAGTGGATTCACTTTATGGGAATGGATAATTTGATGGATGCGGGCAAGTTGGAGACTTGGATGAAGGAAGATCGTGAAATTAGTTATCTACGAAAAGTTAAGTCTGTTAAAGGAAATGAAATCACCATCGACGTACCCTTGACTGATTGTATCGATGCGAAGTTCTTAAATAAGTCGGGAGCAACGGTGACAAAGATAGAGCCGCAGAAGAAGATTACGAAATGCGGAATGGAAAATTTTAAAATCGAGGCGCCGAATCCAGTGGGTGATTGGAGGGACGCACAGAATATCGGAGTAATCATTAATAATGCCGAAGATATTTGGATGAAGAACGTGGGGATGAAGAATACTTTTCCTGATTTACAGGTCGGTGAAGATTCATCGAGGGTAACCGTTGAGTCGTTGAAGACGGAGCATCCGGGGGAGATCAAACAGAGTGAGAAATCGAGCGGGTATGCATCTTATGCAAGACTACTCGGGACGCAGGTACTGATGAATAAATGCAGCATGAGTGGTGATAATGCGTTTTATGTTTCAACGGCGAATACGACATCGCAGTTGAATGTGATTTTAAATTCAACATTTACGGGTGATGGGTCTATTCAGCCGCACATGACGTGGTCGACTGGTCTCTTACTTGATAACTGTAAGTTTAATCAGGGATCGATTATTATAAGAAATCGCGGCAAAGCGGGGTCGGGTCACGGCTGGACCATGGGTTGGTCAGTCGTTTGGAATTGTTCAGCTAAATCGATTACCGTGGAGCAACCGCCTGGAGTGACTAATTGGTGTGTGGGATCGGGTGGAAAGTATGAAGTCGAAGATAAGGGTAAAAGTGCGTGGCTATTTATGAAAGGCTCAACGGTAACACCGAATAGTTTGTACATGGCACAATTAGCGGCTCGAACAAAGTGAAGCCGACCATTGAGGGGGCACGTTGGCAAGGGACGCGTGCGATGCACGCGAGGGGACAAGTGGGCAAGGTGACACGGGGACAAGGGGAACTAGTTCAGGGGGCTAGTTAGCAAGTTGGCACGTTGGCAAGGGGAACACCACTGAGGGGACACGGGGACACGGGGAATTAATTAACTGGCAGTTGGGCGGAGGTGGATTGGAGCCACGCGTCTAACTTTTTCTTTAAGCTAATTTTTAATTCCACTTCTGAGTTTGAGAGGTCTTGTGACTCACTTGGATCTTTGGCCAAATTATAAAGTTCATCACGACTGTCTTCGTAGAAATGGATAAGGCGATAATCGCCACTGAGGATGGCGCTGTAAGGTCTGGCTCCGCCGACACGATGATAGTGTGGGTAGTGCCAGAAAAGATCACGCAATGGAAATGGCCGTGAAGTATTTAAAAGTGGGGCTAGGCTTACACCATCGATGGTCGATGATTGTGAAGTAATGCCTGTCATCTCAATCAGCGACGGGTAGATATCGATCGACTGAACCGGGGTAGACTGAGTCGACTGATGGAGGCTCGCTTTAGGCCAATAGATGATGAAGGGGACGCGTACGCCGCCTTCGTAGGCCGAGCCTTTGCCATCACGGTAAGGAGCGTTGTCGGTTACTTTGAGTAGACCGCCGTTATCGCTCGTAAATATGATGATGGTGTTATCGGATAATTTTAAACGTTTAAGTGTTTCGCGGATTTTTCCGACTGAGTCATCGACGCTAGAAATCAGAGCAGCGTAGGTGGCGTTGGTTTGTTTGAGATTCTGTTTATCCTTTTGTTCAAATCTTTTAATCACATCGGCTTTGCCGGCGATTGGTTGGTGGACGGCGTAATGCGCGAGATAAAGGAAGAAAGGTTTAGTTTGGTTTTGTTCGATGAATTTGACTGCCTCGTCGCCTTCGCGGTCGGTTAAGAACTCATTTGTCGGTCCGTCATTAAGATTGGGAATTTTATACGGTGAGAAATAACTTCCTGGCTGTCCGAGGTGATTACCTCCGATGTTGATGTCGAAACCGTATTTCTGTGGGCTGTAGTTTTCAGATTCTTTGGCGCTAGGCGATAGGTGCCATTTACCGATGAGTGCAGTGGAATAGCCTGCGGATTTAAACTGTTGAGGAAGTGTAGTCGTATCGGGCGAAATAAATTTCTGCCAATCTGGGATTTTTACTTTAGCGTTGTCTGGCGCAGGATAACCAGGAATCCAATCCGTGAGGTGGAGTCGGGCAGGATACTTTCCAGTGAGTAAAGCGGCACGACTGGGAGAGCAGACGCTACAAGAGGAATAAGCCTGCGTGAACTGCACGCCGTCTATGGCGAGTTGGTCGATGTTAGGTGTTTCGTAGAACTTACTACCTGTGCAACCCAGATCCATGGCGCCTAGGTCATCGGTGAGGATGACGATGACGTTGGGAGGGCTCGCTAAGACTGGCGTGGTAAGCGCCAGGCATAATAGTAAAACATAGCGCATGCGATTCATTCCCACGCAACGTCACGCGAGGCCGCGTTT
>JBAXIK010000067.1:0-7091 GCA_037138415.1 Opitutia bacterium
CAACGACCGTCAGGACGAATCATCGCACTTTGAAAATCGCCTTCCATCGCATCAAGCACGCCACGTGCTTCGGATTGAGTAGTTAAATCAGCCACTGCGCGATCGTAGGCTTTGAAAGTATCCGAGGCGATTGTCACTACAGCCAAAACAATCACGATCATGATAGCCGTCGAAACCATCACCTCGATTAAGGTAAAGCCGCGATGGGAAACTGGAGATTTTGCAAACTTCATCGACTAATAATAATATTTTGAATGAGTACGGGTGTTTCTTCTCTCTGGCTAAATCCGGTATTAGACCCATTGGTTTTTTCTGAATAATCGTGCGGGAAAAATTCTGCAACCACCGGTAAATAAGCTAAGGCGTAGAGGTTTGAGTCGGGCAATGTACCCGTGCCAGCCCAAGTGGTGCTCAATGGCTCAAGCGTACTGGCATCGATAGCACAGCGCTGCCCGATGAGTAGTTTTGAAATCGAAAGTCTCACGCGCATTGGAGTACCAACGATATTTCGAGTGCTGGTAAAAGTGGGCGGGAAGGAATCTTTATCGCAAATTGCGACCTCCATGACGGAAGGATTGGAGGTTACGTTATAGGTCACTACATCACCCGCTACCGAGGTTTCAGTAGCCGTCGGTAAAACTTTACGTTCATAAACATAAAGCCAAACGCCATTAGCAGAAGTATCTGCAGCTTTGAGCAGACGGTATGAGATATCGAAGTTTGTTGCGGGAGATGTCGTTGGATTCGGATCCACTAAGGCCTTATATGTAGCGGATTGATGAACATAAACGGTGTTAGCTGAACTCGTCGCAGCTCCGGAATCTAGATAGACAATCGAGCGAGGATTATCGAGCGCCCCAATGAGACGAGTCACGCCCGCAAGAGCACGATTGGTCTGCATGATATCGTCGACCTGTTGGAAGGTTGAACCAAGAATACCCACGAGTGATAAAATCGCCATGCCCACGATACCAATCGCAAGCGTCACTTCAACGAGTGAGAATCCGCGACGGGTCGTGCTAGATTTGGAAAAAGATTTCATTGTGAATTATTTTAAATTTGTGGACGTAATATCGTCGGAGTCGTTAGAAATAACCACATCTCCATTCGGACGAACGGCAACGACAGCTAATTGATTAATATTTTGAATATCAAGTTCGGCAGTTTTGCCATCAGGACTACGCAGCGTAGCATTGGCAAAAATGAGTACCACTTTTCCGAGATGATTGGAGGCACCACTGCTTTGCAATTCAATGTAATACCAGCTCTTACCGCCGGCATTGAGTGCTTGAGGCTGATTAACGGGAGTAAAGAGCATCTTCGGCGGACTCGTGGTGGTATCTAAAACACCCGACGAAGCTGTATCGGCAATCGGCCCAATAACACTATACTGGTTATCAGTTAGTAATTTTTTAACACCATCTGCATCAACCGGAGGATTGATGGTCGTGGTTGAACCCTTCGGTGGAATAAAATAAACTCCGTTAGGAAGATTGGTCGGCTGCTCAGGTGCGTACCAAACGTAGGCACTATTAGCGGTATCCGTGATAGACGTTGGATCCACACCGGCAGAAACTTTTGCGGAATCAACACAGCCCACGGCGACCACGAATTGGTGCAGGTGATTTACAGGATCCGTCGGATCATTTAAAATGAGTAAACGATAACGACCGTTGTAGGTGATGCCTGAACTGTAAGCACCGCGATTCATCAAAGCCATCGCACGCACGGAACGAATGGTCGATGCGATGATGCGTTGGCCACCTTTCAAACCGCCACCATCACCGGTTGAAATACCTAAGAACAAAGCAGAAATCAGCAAGATGATGGTGATAACCACCAAAAGCTCAATGAGGGTGAAACCACGTCGAGCACCAGCCATGATCCGAGAACTACTCACTGGATAGCGATAATGTCTGCAGCTTCGTCAGCAGTGAGAGGTGTGATAGTCACCCCGTCATAGCTTTTAGCGTCACTGGCTGCGGTAAAAATAATCACACGAGCTGGAATACCGCCTTTAGAAGAATCAATTCCCAGACCGGTACCACTCTTGGCCGAGTTAATGTCATCCGGAATAGTCACACCAGCAATCGCTTTAATGCTACCCGAAGAGTCGGTATCAAAAATAACGCGGATATTATAGTTACCGAATTTGTCGACCAGGAGCGTGGTGGTATCGATACTTGTGCTATAAAAAGCATAGTCATCCTTTGAAAAGGCACAGAATTCCTCGGCATTACGATTGAAAGTAGTGCGATCCGTAGAAGTCAACGTCGAGCCACTCGGAAACTTAGCCGAAAGGGATTTAACAAACTTAAGCGCCGTAGCGGTATCATCCAATTTATGAAGTGAATCAACCGAGGTATCATACTTCGTGCCGATATTAGGGTAAGAACCATAAACCGACTTATAGCGATTCACCGCGGTGCACCACTGAGAGAAAGTGGACTGCGAAGTCGCAATTTTTGATTTTCTCCGAACAGCATTAATCGCCGGGAAAAGCATCCCAGCCATAATGCCGATAATAGCGATTACGGTCAGTAATTCGATTAGGGTAAAACCACGACGGGATTCAGATTTCATAAAATAGGGGTACTTGAAATAAGTAGAAACTTAACGGTAGTAAGCCAGCGAAAATTAACCAGCCAAAAATGGGTCAAATCTGGGATTTTAAGACCTAATTTCTCAGAAAAATCTTTGAAAGAGCAAAAAACTACACGCCGCAATCACGGTCGGAAACAAAGCCCAAAGTGCGAGTCGCAATGGCGAAACTCCACCTTCGAAGAACTTTGAGAGTAAAGTCTGCCCAGCAAGGTTAGGCGCATTAGCCAGAACAGTCATTCCCCCACCCGCTAAAGCGCCTGCAATGACGGCCTGACGTAACCCCGCCGCCGCCGAGGTATTCTCCGACAACTGTGGAACCTGCGCCGCTAGATAAGCAATCGTCGCGTTGTCATTGAAAGCCGATAAAATAATCGTGGAGATCATTAAGGTCACCTCATCGAGTCGCACAAGTATCGGTGCAATCCACCAAGACTGCAATCCGCCCAACACGACCAACCCAGCTAGGAAAAATCCGACCAAGACCGGACTTCGCCAAGCAATCGACTGCTGATGTCCTCTCGTAAATTTTAAAAAGATTAAGAAACCCGTAAATAAAACTAGAATAGTAGCGAGCTGATGATTGGTCAGAAATACCACGAAGGAAGCGATGAAAACTAAATGGATCAAAATTAACCAAATGGGACTTTGAAGAGATGAAACAGTCTCAGATTTATTTTTGAAGCCGATGAGTTCTTTACGAAATAACAAAAAGTAAGCGGTGTTGCAGATAAGTATGGTAAAAATAGAAGCCAAACCGAATTGATTAAATACCTCAACCAGACCCCAGCCCCAATGCCCAGCGACCATCACAATCGGTGGAGCTGCAAAATGTGTTAAAGACCCACCCACTGATGTATTTACAAACAGTAAAGCCAACGTCGCATAACTCAGCGAAACGCTCGGTTTATAAACGTAAAATTGAGACGCAAGCAATAGAGCCGCAATAGTCATCGCTGCTGGCTCGGTGATCAATGACCCTAAAAGTGGCCCAATGGTTAAAATGACAAACCAACCCGCTGCAGGCGTTCCGCCAAAAAATTTAACTAGTCGATTAAGCAGGTACGAAGTGAAATCTAAGACTGGCTTAGTTGATGCGACAACCATCACTACCATCACGAAAATAGGTTCGATGAATTTTGAGGTCGGAGCTGAATCCGTTCCCAGTAAATCACCACCGCGTAAATATTGAATCATCACCCCCCACCCTTTTCCAGGATAAACAATAAGGGTTAATAATAAAATAATAGCCCAAAATCCGAAGACTACTTCCACTTCACCTAATAAGTGAAGTGCCTGACTGATAAATTTCTTACGGGGAGATTGCGCAAAACTGCCGGCATGAGTTTCATCCCATTGCTTCGCGTAAGCAGAGATTTTAGAAACCAAAAAGGCGTGAATCACTGCGACTATAAAAATACCACACGCTACCCCATTAAAATAATCGGCTTGTGCGGATTGAGTCCACTCCTGCCAAAGCGTTAAATTCATGTCTTTCAAAAAACCTTTTTTAAAATCAAAGGCGAACCTCTTCTCTCTAGACCTTCTTATTTAGTAGCAGGCACAAAATCAACAGGTGCACCACCGAGCGCCTTAATTAAATCAACCTGGGCACCCAGACGATCAAAGCGCACTCGAGCAATGGAGGCCTGCGATTCGGCTAATAAACGTCGCGCAGCTAAAAACTCCATCGGCGAGATTTGTCCCTGTTTCTGGCGCGCTTGGGCGACGCGGAATGCCTCTTGGGCTGAACTTTCTCGGCGTTCGGCAGCCTGCGCAGCGGTCAAAGTTTCACGGATATCGACCAACGCATCTCGAACCTCACGAAACGCATTGAGTACTGTTTTTTCGTAAAGTACAGCAGCTTGCTTTTGCGCAGCTTCCGCACCTTCGACTCTGGCGGTCGTGCGGCCGTAATCAAAAACGGGAATATTTAAACCAAGTCCCACTGAACTGGTCGACGTTCCCGATGAAAATAATCCAGTCAACTCGCGACTTTCATTACCGAGTGCACCCGTCAAAGAAAACGTCGGGAAATAAGCGGCCTTCACGTACCCAATAGTCGCATTCGCGGTGATTAAATTTTGTTCAGCCACAAACACGTCCGGGCGGCGACGAAGTAAATCTGACGGCAATCCCGCTGCAGGCGCGGGAGGCAGTGTTAAAGGAGTAATAAACTTTTCTGATACCGTAAAATTAGGCTGACCAATTAAAAATCCGATTTGGTGTTCAGCTTGAGCTCTGCTGCGCGCAGCATCGGATGATACTGCAATAGCGGCGGCTAAATTAACTTCTGCTTGGGCTCGTTCCGTCGCACCCGCTGAACCTACTTTAAATTTTTCTTCAATGACTCGCTGTTCTTCCTGGCGAATACGCACAATTTCTTGCGCAGCCTGCCATTGTACATCAGTCGAACGCAGTACCGCGTAAGTACGGACCACCGATGAAGTAATCGCCAGTTCTACCTGTGCACGAGACCCTTGCGCGGCGAGCAATTGGGCACGCGCACCTTCGGTTGCACGACGAAGCTTACCCCAAAAATCCAATTCGAAAGACGTAGATAAACCAGCACGATACAATGATCTGTTTCTGCCGTTGGTTGGGTTAATCAAATTATAGCCACCTTCACTGATTTTTGTTTTTGAGTAACCAGCACTGCCATCAATCTGGGGAAGTTGTGCACCCGAAACATCTTCAAAACTCGCGGTGGCCTGTTCAACACGCGCGGCAGCAATACGAATATCGGCATTAACTTTTAAAGCAGTGGCCACTAAGTCGTTCAATTTCTCATCGCCTAAACCCTTCCACCATTCGGACGAAATTATTTCGGTGGAATCGGATTTCTCAGCATACGCCGTGTCTGTCGGTACGGTGGGGCGTTCATAATCAGGCCCAACAGCACAGGCGGTTAAAAGCAGAACGATTAAAACTTGGGATAATATTTTCATGCTTTGGGTTCCTTGCGATTTCCGGTGAGAACTTTGAAGAAGAGAGGAATAAATAAAGTCGCGAGGAAGGTATCGATAATCATTCCACCAAAAACGCCTGTACCCATCGAACGACGAGCACCCGCACCCGCACCAGCGGCGATGACTAATGGAATTACGCCCAGAACGAACGCCATCGAAGTCATCACAAGCGGACGGAAACGCACCTTAGCGGCTTCAGCCGCCGCTTCCGCAGCCGATTTACCGGCATCACGTGCAAAGACCGCAAACTCGACAATCAGAATCGCATTTTTAGCAGCTAATCCAATGAGCGTTACTAATCCGATTTGGAAATAAATATCATTGGCCATCCCTCTCGCAAAAATAGCGAGCAGCGCACCCATCAATGCAAAAGGAATAGTAAAGATTACACCAATCGGCAGTGACCATTTTTCATAGAGTGCCGCTAAAATTAAAAATACCATCAACAGTGCCATCGCAAAGGCAGGAACGGCAGATGTTGCGGTGCGTTTTTCTTGATAGGCCTGAGCCGTCCAATCCAACTCATAGCCTTCAGGTAAAGTAGCTTCAGCAATTTGTTCGACGACGTCGAGAGCGTGACTGGAGCTTACTCCTGGTGCAGCGCTTCCAATAACTCGCGAAGATAAAAAGCCTTTATACCGATCCAACTGTTCAGCACCTGAAGTAGACTTAATTTTTACGAGAGTGGATAATGGCACCATCGTTCCATCTTTGGCACGCACATGAACGTGAGCGATGTCTTCAGGCGCCATTCGCTTATCGGACTCAGCCTGCATCAAGACACGATAGGTGCGACCGGAACGATTAAAGTCGTTTACATAAACTGAACCAATCGTCGCCTGCAGAGCATCATAAATATCCGATAAACTAATGCCCAATGCGGCGGCTCTGACTTGATCTACTTCAGTCAAATACTGTGGCACGTTGGTCCGGAAAAATGAGTTTATGCCCGTTAATTCTGGATTTTTTCGGAGTTCGGCTAGTAATTTTTCGGTTACCTGTCCGAGTTTAGCAATGCTGTCATCATCTCTGGCTTGTAAATAAAACTCAAAGCCACCCGCCGTACCAATACCGCGAATAGGTGGAGGATTAAAGACCATACACATGCCTTGCGGATACTTCATACCGACTCCTGAAAATACTCGGGAGAGTTCATCCGCACTCTTATCACGGACCGACCAATCTTTTAACGGTAAGAACATCGTTCCGGAATTTGTTTTTTCGCCACCGCCGATTAAATCGAATCCGCTGATTGCGAAAACGTGACTGACAGCTGGCTTGTCCGCAGGAGTTACTAAAAAATCGGGTACTAACTTTGCCATGTACTCACGGGTGCGCGTGACGCTAGCACCATCGGGCAATGAAACACTGGCCACAAGATAACCTTGGTCTTCAACCGGCAAGAAACTACGAGGAATAACTTTAATCAGTACGAAATTAATTCCAATAATCAGAAAGAAAATTGCGAATCCGGTGATGGGTCGGGCAAGCAACCAGCGAACGGTGCGATCGTGCCAACCA
>JBAXIK010000068.1:0-7072 GCA_037138415.1 Opitutia bacterium
GTTTCGGGAATGCCTCCGTTTGATGCACTTTTAAAGCCTGCTGAAGTGAGAGATCTAGTCGCTTGGTTGGCTACACTCGATAACAGTCCGGATCTTCCTAGGCCGAAAGAGCCGAAGGTTTTAGATATCTCTGCGTTGAAGCCAGCTGCTAAATAATATTAATAATAAAAAAGCCCCGGAAGTCCGGGGCTTTTTGTTTAAGCAGTTCGCAATTAAGCGATGGTAACTTCTTTGGAGAGGTAAACGTCCTGAATGGTGTGCAGGAGTTTTGCGCCTTCGCTGATGTCGCGTTGGAAAGCTTTGCGACCCGAGATAAGGCCTTGGCCACCGGCACGTTTGTTGATGACGGCCGTTTTAACGGCTTCAGCGAAGTCGTTATTACCGGAAGGACCACCGGAGTTGATGAGACCGATGCGACCCATGTAGCAATTAGCGACTTGGTAGCGGGTGAGGTCGATGGGGTGATCGGAGCACAAGTCAGTGTACATACGCTTGTCGATTTTACCGTAGGAAGATTCGGTTTGTTGGATAGCGAGGTAGCCACCGTTGTTTTCAGGAAGCTTCTGCTTGATGATGTCGGCACAGATCGTGACGCCGAGGTGATTGGCTTGGCCAGAAAGGTCAGCCGATACGTGGTAATCTTTGTCTTTCTTAAAGGCGCTATTGCGAGTGTAGCACCAGAGAACGGTGGCCATACCTTGTTCGTGAGCCATTTGGAAGGCTTGTGAAACTTCGATGATTTGGCGGTTGGTTTCAGGTGAACCGAAATAGATGGTCGCACCGACAGCGGCGCAGCCCATGTCCGCGGCTTGTTTGATGGTACCGTACATCACTTGGTCGCCGATGTTAGGGTAGGTGAGTAATTGATTATGGTTAATCTTAACCATGAAAGGAATTTTGTGAGCGTAGCGACGAGAGACGCTGCTGAGTACACCGAAAGTAGAACAGACGGCGTTACAGCCACCTTCGATGGCGAGCTTCACGATATTTTCACCGTCGAAGTAAATAGGGTTCTTAGCGAACGAAGCACCGGCGGAGTGTTCGATACCTTGGTCAACCGGGAGAATCGAAACGTAACCTGAGTTAGCGAGACGACCAGAACCGTAGAGGCGCTGGAGGTTGGCAAGAACGCGGTTGCTGCGATCGGAGGCGCTGAACGCGTGCTCAACCCAATCGGCGCGAGGCAGGTGGATTTGCTCTTTTTTAATTTTCGGTGAATTGAAGCCCAGAAGGGACTCCGAATCGGTACCGAGAAGTTTTTGGATTTCGCTGTATTGGCTCATGGTAAAAAGTGTGCTTAAAGTTTGGGCAGACCCTCTACAAAAGGGCGATTCATGCCTTAGTCTTCAAGCCATAATTTAAAAACCCTCATAAAATGTCACCAGGTAAGACCGAGGGTGAACCTTTTTAAGCGTTTCTTGACTAAATTTGCCAATCTTCACCTGACGCGGAAGCGGGTCGGGCCAATCCAGGATGGGGAGCTGTGATGATGTGTAGGACTACTTCGGACTCACCCGTAAGCGTTCGGGCACGCTTAATGGCTTTGGCTAATGCAGCGGTGGGATTAGATTCATCCCAAGGAATGAAATTATCTGAACCAACGGAAGACACTAAATCGGCGTTCACAAAAATCTGTAAGGTGTCGGGTTTTAATTCACACAAAATCAAATGACGATTTCCGGATTTAAGAGTATCGGCTAAATCACGGAGCAATAAAACGCCATTGGCATCGAGGTGGTGGGCTTCACGGAATTTTAAAATAAGAACTTTAAGATTAGGATCAGCGGAAGCACGGCGCAGGTGTTCGTGAAAAGCCTGCGTGGCACCAAAATGTAAACTACCTTCAACATGAAGAATAGAAATGCCTGTAGTTGATTTACCTTTAGTGCGTTGGGTGATTTCTCCGGTTTCTGAAAAATCGTATTCAACGACGTCGGGCTGAGAGGTCTGACGAAGATAAAAGGCAATAGCCACGGCCGTACCGAAGAAGATGGCGACATCGAGTGGCGCCAGTAAGGCAGTTAAAAATGTGACGATAAAGACGACCCGATCCTGGGTGCCCGATTTTAATATTAATTTTATTGCGGAAAAATTCACTAACTCAATTTCTACTAAAATGACTAACATTGCCAAACAGGCGAGAGGTACGATGGCCACCCACCTACTCATAAAATAGGCGAAGACTAAAATGACGGTGCCACAAAATAAAGAAGCGTAGGCAGTTTTTGCGCCACTCGATACATTGAGTGCGGAACGACTGATGGAACCTGAGGCTGGCATGCCACCCGAAAAGGCGCAGGCAAGATTGGCCATACTGAGGCCGAACACTTCTTGATGTAAATCGGAGGGGCGACCAGTTTTTAGGGCTGAAGCCCGTGCATTCGCGGTGCCTTCAATGATAATTAAAATGGCGAGTGCGAGAGCGGGTGAAAAAAGTGCAGAAAGTTTTTGAGCCGAGAAATCGGGCAAGTAAATTGCCTTATCGGAATGAGCGGCATCGCCCACGTAACGAGTAATGTCGCGGCTACTTCCCTGGGCCAGAGTGACGTTCTGCACAATGATGGCACCAAAGGTTGCTACCGTAACGGCACCGAGAATCGCTTTGCCCGTCCCAAAAGGCTTTTTCAATATGTAGAAGGTAATACCGGTAACGACGGCTAAACCGAATCCAGGATTCAAGAGGGCTTTGCCGGATTTTAAGATCTGCCAGAGGACTTCGACGAGGTTGAGTCCGGCTAGTTCATCAGGTAGGCCGACGGTGATCGGTAATTGTAGTGCGATGACGCGAAGTGCGGCGGCTGCGATGTAGGCAGAAATGACCGTGCGCGGAACGAAGTCAGCAAACCCACTTAAACGTAACCACGAAGCGAGTAATAAAAAAACTCCAGTCATTAAGACCAGCGTTGGTAAAACTTCTGCGCGTAAATCGGGAGAGATGGCACCGAGGCTGGCAAAGGTACCTAAGAGTAAGGCAGCTGAAGCATTAGTTGGCCCCGCCGATAAATTAGACGATCCGGTAAAGATCGGGACAACGAAGGCAGCGACGCCGCAACCAACTAATCCGCACCATACGGGTAGGCCTGCTTTCATCGCGAAGGCCATCGACATCGGAAATGCGAGGAGGGCGACATTAATGCCTGCTAGAAAATCTGCTTTTAAATTAGATTGAGTGACGCTGCGGGCCACATTCCGAATCGCAAAAAATTCCGGGCGTGGGTGTGCTTTAATTTGTCGCCACAGATTTGCTATAAAAGCAGAGAACTGGTTGAGAGCAGAAAGCACGACATAGGTTTTGACCTTCTATCGTAAGCATTCAACCGCTTTCTAGAAAAATTACTCGTAGGACTCGTTATCGATTTGCTCGATGAGAGAAGACTGCAGAAGGCCAAAACAACTATAGCAGGCAAGAGCATGCCTTTTTTCATTGGGCAAGCTTTCGTCGTCTAAATCTTCAAAATCCTCTAATTGGCTATTAGGAATATCGGCAAAAACTAAGTCTCGGAGTGCAAAGCGGACTGCGGAAAGGGCGCGAAGGAATGCGAGGGCCTGAGCTTTGTTGCCTAATACAATGATCGCAGGCTCGCCCTTGGCGGAGGCAAAGGCGGTGGCGAGCAGGCGGGCTTCCTCGCTGGCTTGAGCTGATAAAGTCTCGGCCCAATAGGTGGCGATTTCAGGATCGAGATTAGGAATCTGAGCGCGATTCACCGATACGCGAGCGGCGGCTGGGGCGATGAGTCTTAATAAGTCTGAAAGCACATTCCGTGCTTCAGCGGTCATGGAGAGACGTAGCTCAGGCATCTTTTTCGAGTTGGGCTTGAAGGTGCCACTGTTGTAATTCGAGGGCAACCATTTCGGCTGGTTCGCGATCGCCACTCCAAACAATAGCACGTCCTTCGCTGTGTACTGCCATCATCAATTTTTGGGCGACGGTGCGGTCGACTCGTAACACGGTCATAAAAGCAAGAATCACGTACTGCTGATAATTGATTGGATCGTTGAGCACCAAAACGTTCCAACGCGTATCTAATTTCAGAACCGTTTCGGTTTTAATATTGGGCTTAATTTTTGTCTTGGCCATGTGGTACGAGCACTGCGGAGAGGTTAAGCGAATGTTCGAGTCGGCGCAAGCCGTCGCTCAATTTTTTGCCGTATTCTTTTGCCCGCGGCCCGTGCGGAACTTGTTCTAATTCCCCAGCAAAATGAGCCAGGGTGGGGCAGGACATAAGAGCTAGCATTCCCTTTAAATTATGGCATTCTTTGATAATGGATTCGGCATCAGCACCTTGCATGACGTGTTCAAACTGCCGAATCACAGTTTGGCTATGACGAAGAAAGACACGCCCAGCACACTTTAAATCTTCAATTTCATCTTCATCGGCGTCGATCAGTGCCTGATGAAATTCATCGAGGGGGCTCGGTGGGTCTATGGGGACAAATAATTGGTTAATTTTGTTAATCAAATCGGTGCCGCGAATGGGCTTCGAAAAATAATCGTCTAAGCCGACCTCCTTAAGTTCACGGCTATTCATGTCCGAGTAATTCATACCGGTGAGAGCGACTAATTTCGTGGGGCGACGCTGAGATTTGATTTCTTCCTCACGAATGCACTTCACTAAACTCATTCCATCTAGAAGAGGCATCTGTAAATCGACCAGAATAAGATCAAAATTTTTACTTCGCCATAATTCGAGTGCCGCTTGGCCATCTACCGTCGCGGTCACTTCGTGGCCGACACTTTTAAGCCGTCGACACGTCACCTCGCGATTCACTTCATTGTCTTCGGCTATGAGTATTTTTAATTTTAGTTTAGCATTATTTTCTTTATTCATTGTATTAAGTTCATGGGGCTGAACCAGTAACTGACCGAAGTAATTATTTAAGGCCGTCAGTGTTAACGGTTTGGGTATCTGTTTGATGCCACGGAGGTGTAAATCGCGGTCCGCAATAAGAATAATTTTGTCTAAAGGAACAAGCATGAGACTAGGGGCCGTGTCTTGAGGTAAATCAACAATCACATGGGTAAAGGGAACGGATTGCTCATGGGATTGATGCCATAATTCTTCTGCTTCTTGATTGCTGGTAGCTAAAATAACTTGGGCCTTAGCACAGGTGAAATAATCAATGAGCCAATTTTGAATGTCGGCATGCCCACCCATCAGAAGAATTTTACTCCCCGTTAAATCGATCCGGTAATCGAATTCACACTGCGAATTTGCATCGAGTTTAATCGTCGCGATAAACTCACTGCCTTGATTAATTTCGCTCCTCACTTCGATACATCCGTCCATTGCTTTGACTAAATCTCTTACAATACTTAGGCCTAATCCGTACCCGCCGAATCGTCTCGCGGTTGAATCTTCAGCCTGGGTGAAGGGTTCGAAAATCTTACGGCACTGTTCGGACGAAATTCCTATACCGGAGTCCTGTACGGTGATGCTTACTAAATAATGAGAATCTTGCGCTTTAAAATCAAGGGTACAGTGAACGAAGCCTTTTTCGGTAAACTTAATCGCATTGCTGAGTAGGTTAATAATGAGGCGACGAAATTTCATGGAATCGCCGATGACGCTCCGAGGAGAATGGGGGCAGGCGAGGGCCACCAGTTCGATATTTTTACGCTGGGTGGCGGGGTAATTAAGCGTGACGATTTCTTCGAAGACTTCTACAGGATCAAAAGGGATTTTTTCTAAAATAATTCCACCTATTTCATAACTGGAAAAATCGAGAACATCTTGGACAAGGTTCTTTAATTCTTGGGAATAGTAAAAGACCTTTTGCAGAGTGAGGTCTTTTTCTTCGGTTTTAGATTCTAAATTTATTTCACACAGTCCGTGGATCATACACAATGAATTACGAATCTCGTGACAAATATTAGCGATAAAAAGAGATTTTTGTCTAAGTTCTTGTTGGGCTTTTTCGAGAGACTCACTGAGCGCACTTGTGGTGTGCGTGTGACAATCTGTTTTAACGAATAACCACAACTGCTCAGGATATTGAGCATCCGATGTGATAATAATATCTAAAGAGCATTCGGACGTCTTGAGCAGACCACTTTTAGTTTTGATTGTACCTGACCAATTATGACTGAGTTCTGCACTGAACTGTATGAATAGTGTTTCTAATGATTCTCCTTCGTGCGGCGGCTTTAGAAAAAGGTTTTGGAATGAGTGACTTGTATATAAAATTACCCCTGATTTACTGAAAATAACGAACGGCCATGGCAGCAGATTGGGGAGTGAGTTCAGTATTACCATAGTCTTTGAACCTAAACGCTAATGGTGTTTAGGAGTAAATAAAATCACCTAGGGTCTTTTCTCTAGTGAAAATCTAGAGCTGAACATTGAGATGGATTAATCGGGCGTATCCGTCTAAAAATAGGCTATGAAATTCGAACATCATCGTCAGCCCTTAGCACCTCGTCATGTATTCGTCCGACGTCTAGTTCGTTTTATCGGTTATGCAGTGATCTTCCTCAGTGTATCGCTATCACTGGGAGTGTTGGGTTATCATTACATCTGTGCACTTCCTTGGGTGGATGCCGTCTTAGATGCTAGTATGATTTTAGCAGGAATGGGTCCGGTGTCGCCTATACCTAATGATGCCGGAAAATATTTTGCTTCCGCTTACGCTATTTTCAGTGGCGTCGCTTTTCTTACAACCTTCTCAATTATTACCGCGCCTGTTTTACACCGCATCATGCACCGTCTGCATTTAAACGAGGGCAAAAACTAAGGTCGCTTCTGTTGGTTTAATTTCACCTTCGCTTTAAGCAGTCGCTTTAAGTGTTCGGTCGGAATTTTCTGATCGAACTTAATATGAAAAGTGCCTTTGCCCGTATGATAGCCGTCCGTCTCTAATTTCTCACGTTCGATTTCAGTCATGACATCAGGGCCAACCCCTACGTTCACATGTTTTTTAAGAACAGCGAAGCCAACAATTTGGCTATCGATAAAATAGAACGGAACGTTGTACCAAATCTTCTCTTCACACTTGGGAAGAGTTTCTTTGATGAATTCGCGCAAATCATGAAGTAGTGGTTGAGCTTCCTTGGTAGCTTTAGTGATGTACTCGT
>JBAXIK010000069.1:0-6914 GCA_037138415.1 Opitutia bacterium
GAAGACGACTTGATGCGTCTCTTCTCGAATGCCGGTATTATTTCATCACTCCTGGAAAAATCTTTTAAAGAAGGAGAGCCACTCGAACACCCTCTACTGAATCGTTCCATCGGTACCGCCCAAAAGCGGGTCGAAGGTCAGAATTACTCTCAACGCAAACGCCTCTTACAGTACGACGACGTACTCAATTATCAGCGTCAGATTATCTACGGGCTAAGAAATCGTTCGTTGGTCGATGCGAATACCCGTAAAAATATTCTCGAAGTTATCGCCGAGGAAATCGATGAACGTGTTAATTTAATTTATCCAGACAGTGATCGTATGGCGGATCGTGAAGGTGCGGAAGTTTTCCTTTCCTGGTTTTCACAATGCTTCCCGATCCGCATTGTGATTGAAGAAATTCTTACTCTGAATCGCGATTTAACAGCCGCTTATATCATGAAGAAAATTAATGAGCTGCAAGAGAGTCGCGAGAAATATGAGTCCAAAGAAGCTCTTCATTATTTAGAACGACATCTTTTAATTCGTGCGATTGATAAAAATTGGCAGAATCATTTGACCGAGATGGACGAACTGCGTCGTGCTGTCGGCCTCCGTGGCTACGCACAAAAAGACCCCTTAAATGAGTACAAAACTGAAGCTTATCGTACTTTCTCAGATTTAATGCGCCAGCTGCGATCCGAAGTTTGCTCCGGGCTTTTCCGTACCGCTTCATCGATGGAGGCGCTCGAATCCTTACTGCGCTCAGCCCAAGGCCGTGCCATCGCTACCGGACCCGCCGAACCGGGCACACCGGAAGATTCCGCAAGTCAAACTTCCGACAATCAACCGAAGTCCGAACCATTCCGTCGCGCGAACCCAAAAATTGGACGCAATGACGTGGTCAAAATTCGCAAAGGTAACGACGTACAAGAAATGAAATGGAAAAAAGCCGAAGTGCTCGTTCGCGAAGAGGGCTGGGAAGTTATTGAACCTGTTTCCGAATGACCCTTGAGCGGCCTTCAATCTTAAAATCTCCAGTTGTTGTGGCCTGGTTGGGAACGGGACTAACTGGCTTATTATTATTTTTTTCTTTTAGCCCTGTCGGACATCCCTTCGTTGCCCTGTTCGCACTCATCCCAGCAATTCTTGCAACAACTCAGAAAATACCTTGGAAGATTTGGCGCCAAGCAGCATGGAGCGTCAGTTGGATCCTTTGGATAGGTCTGCTCATCTGGCTCCGACACGTCTACCCGCCTTTAGGTTATATCGGCTTAGTTTTACTCACCGCCTATTGTGCACTGTATTTATTTTTATGGTTAGTTGCCGTACGTTGGATTTTTCCTGCGACTGAAAACGCACCGCTTCCCATTCGCTTGCTTTATCTGATTGGCTTAGCAGGTGCCTGGGGATTACTCGAATGGGTTCGCTCAACATTCTTAACGGGCTTCGGTTGGCTTCCACTTTCAGCGAGCCAAGAGGGTAATCCCGTTCTGCTCAGTCTCTGTGCTTGGGTCGGACCTTATGGCCTATCGGCGCTTCTAGTCCTGATTAATCTCGGATTCGCCAGTTGGATATTTCGGCTTAAAATTACCACTCAATCTAACTTAAGAGCCGTCAAACCTCTCGGCTGGTTAAGTCGTCTAACGCCTGAACTTTATATTTGTTTAACACCTGTCGTGTTTGGTTTCATCGCCTGTGGTGAAAGTTTAGTGAGTCGAGCTGACTTAATTCCATTTACCGTAGGAGTCGTACAAACTGATTTCGATCCGAATGCCAAATGGGACTCAGTGAAATTACATAATCATATCGAAAAAATTGAGGAACTCACCCTTTCAGCCAGTCAGCCCAACGCTAAAGGTGAACGTCCTGATTTTATTTTATGGCCCGAAGCCGCCCTGCCCATCTCACTAGCCAGCCAGCCATATCAAAATTTATTAACGCGTTTAGTTAATACTGCCGAAACACCTCTCATCATCGGGACAATCGATAAAGAAAAAACGGGTTATACCAATAGCGTGGCAGTGATTACGTCGGAAGGATTACAGCGACCCATTTATTCTAAACGCCATTTAGTACCCTTCGGCGAATACGTACCGCTCGCTGACATTCTTCCACTCAGAAAAGTTGTCCCCATCAACGAAGACTGCGTGGCGGGTCGAGGGCCGAATTTATTTCCGATTACCAATCGCAAAGGACAAACCGCTATTGCGGGAGCACTCATCTGCTACGAAGATGTTTTTCCTGAACTCGCGCGCGAGCATGCACTCGCTGGCGCGAATCTCCTCGTGGTCGTAACGAACGATGCTTGGTATGGTCGCGAAGCGGGCGCCTACCAACATAATGCTCATTCTATTTTATTAGCTGCTTCCACCGGGCTACCCGTGATTCGATGTGGAAATGCAGGCTGGAGTGGAACCATCAACCGCTTTGGACAAGCCAAGGCGATGACTCAAAACGAGAGTATCTATTTTGCAGGACAGGCCGTGGTCGGCCCGCTATTCACTCAAAAGCATCAGCCTGAAACCTTTTGGGTTCAGCATGGCAATTGGGCGATATCGATCGGCGGACTCTTTTTTGCCTTCGCCTATATTGGGCGACGAAGACAAAAAAGTGTCGACTGAAGAACTTTAAGATTAACGACGGCGGCCGCTACCACGTGATTCGCCGCCCTCTTCGCCTTCCATATCTTCAGGGCGTTCTTCTTCGTCCCACTTTAATTCTTTATTCAGCTTATCGTCATCTTCAACTTCAGGTAAATCGGTAATTTCTTCAGCGGCTGAAGTTGGACGAGCAGGCTTATCATCATCATCATCGTCCGTCGGCACTTCATGTCCGGCAGGAACGAATTCTAAAATATCCGTAATTTCTTCGAAAGGGTGGATATCACGGCCTTCAATCAAAGCCTGGTTGCGCAGATCGCTCAATTGTTCATCGACGTCTTCAATCGTTAATTTCTGCTCCAACTTGATTGTGTCGTTAATGAATTTCACGCGAAGACGAGTAATGTGTTCGAGGAAATCGGCGTAAGAACCTTTTTCTCCGTCTTTAACATTGGGGAGAGCGAAAAGTAATTCTTCAGAATCGAGAATATGTTCAGCCACACGTGCGAGGCGCACAGTTTCGTCTTTATCTTTTTCGATTGAGTGAATTTGAAATGGCACAAAAGCCGCTTCAAGAATTTCATTAGAAAGACCGTACTCACGCAGTGGGTCTAAATTATCAAGTATCCAAGGTAATTGATGGGGGTCGAGAATACCGAGACCATCTGGGTCATAATGCTTCGAATCGGAATTTTCCTTAACCCACCAGCGGTTAGTATCTTTTTTAAGTCTAATAGTGCACCACGTGAGCTTGGATGAGGTAAGGGCCATGGGGGAATGGATTTGTGGAAGTTTCGCGGAGAGTCAAGAGGGGTTGAAACATTGTTTCGCTACCGAGATGTTCTCCGCTTCCCTTTGGTCTTATAACCGTTTATAGATTTACTATGTCAATTTTGTACGAAAAAGTCCTATCTAAGGCCTTTTATGCGATGGATCCCGAAACGGCCCATCAATGCGGACTTCGTGGAATGGGACTCATCGGAAGTATCGCCCCACTTCGCTGGCTCATGGAACGTGGACTTTCTCCCGAAGGAGCAAAACCAGTGAATGTTTTTGGTTTAAAATTCCCTAATCACGTGGGTCTGGCAGCCGGGTTTGATAAAGACGGATCGGGCTGGCGTGGAGCAGCCGCCTTGGGCTTCGGTCACGTAGAGGTCGGCACTATCACACGGCACGCCCAAGCCGGAAATGAAAAGCCACGTGTATGGCGTTACCCCCAAATCAAAACCATCGTGAATGCTTATGGCTTTCCGAATTTAGGAGCCGAAGCACTCCGCGATCGCTTAAAAAATCAACCAGGTCGCGGCCAACGTGTCTGCCCTCTTGGCATCAATATTGGAAAATCAAAAATCACTCCGCTCGAAGAAGCCCAAGTAGATTATTTATTCTCGTTCAAACTGCTGGCTCCTTATGCGGATTACTTAGTCGTCAATATTAGCAGCCCGAACACACCCGGACTGCGCGCCCTCCAAGATCGTGAACCACTGATTAAACTTCTCCGAACCCTGACGGCAGAAAATAAAAATACTTTAGGGGGTCCAGTGCCATTACTTTTAAAAGTCGCCCCCGATCTCAACCCCGCACAGCTGGAAGACATTCTTAGCGTTGTCAGTGAAACTAAGTTTGCCGGTATCATTGCGACCAACACCACTACTACTCGACCGCACGGAACCGAAGGATGCGAAACACGGGGCGGTTTAAGTGGGCAACCTCTCCTCGAAAAATCGCTTCAAGTGGTGAGATTTTTAAGTAAGACCTCTAATGGTAAAATTCCCATCATTGGCTGTGGCGGAATAACCTCCGCCGTAGATGCGGGTCGATTTATGGATGAAGGCGCGTGCCTCGTCCAAGTATACTCTGGATTGGTATTCCGCGGGCCGGGCTTAGCTAAAGAAATCGCCCACGGACTTTCCTGGCGTCAGCGCACTTGGATTTAATTAACGTTAAATTACTTCTTAACTTTAACGGGGATATGAACTTCTGACTGTTTTAAGAAAAACGGCACCAATGGACTATTCCAATATACGCCATTAGGCTCACCGATGACCTCGAGTTGTGACTGGGTTTTTATCCATTCTTGTAAACGCGCCAAACCTTCTTCGTAGTTTTCTTTAGAATAGGATCCGCGAATGCCAATCGCTACTACCGTCCGAGCTTCTAGGTTCTGCAGTTCAACTTCTGCGCCGGGTTTTAAATCCGTACGTACCGCCGATGTTGCATCCATATAGAAAATCATCACTCCTGGATTAATTTTTGCTTCCACCGGAGCCGTCATTGGAATTTCTTTTTCGCGGATATAACTAAAAAGTTTTCCGAAAAGTTTACTGTTCGCCGAGAAGTATGGCTGCTCAGATTTTGAAATCATCAAACGTGCCGCAGGCAACTCCTTGATTTCGATTTGGCCAGGTGCTGTTCGCGCATAGGCATCACCCTCTTTAGCATTAGCAAAATTTGGAATAATAGATGCCATAATGATAAGAAAGTGGGGTAGTTTCATGACTATTAACTTATCCGTCAAATCAAGGTTTGCAAACCCACTCACACGATTGACGCTTGAGGCCTATTCGGTATTAAAGATTCTGTTAAAACATGCCCAATCTTAAACCAAAAACTTCGTTCGGATCACTCCTCGGTCATAATTTTTTGACCGGTATGTTCTTGGTTTTACCCATCGGGCTAACGATCTACGTAGTCACTATTTTAATCGGACTCGTTGCCTCACCGGTTCAGACTTTAATTCAAAACTTATTACCCTTTTTCTATGACGAAAATGCGAAATTGCCTGACTTCCAGTCTGGACCCGCCCACGTCGCCCTCGTTCTAATTTCAGCACTCATCATGGCCGTCATCCTGATTGTACTCGGATGGCTCTCCAAACGTATTTTTGGAAAAATATTTAATACATGGATTAATAATATCGTTGAGCGGATGCCTGGATTAGGTGCGCTCTACAATACCATACGTCAAATGGTCGATGCCTTAAGCGGAAGAAATAAGGACACCTTCCGTCGCGTGGTACTCGTGCAATACCCACGTCCCGGCTGCTGGAGTATCGCATTCATCACCAACGAACAACCCACTGCACTGTCTGAAGCCATCGGCGAAAAAGTAGTTAATGTGTTTGTACCCTCTGCCCCCGCCCCCACCGCTGGATTTGTGCTACAAGTGAAAGCCGATGAAATTAAGGAAACTAAATTAACCGTCACGGAAGCGTTAGGACTTCTGATGAGTTTCGGTTCCGTCGTACCTCAGCCCAAAATTAAAGAGTAATTACGAATGTCATCGGCCACCCTGCGCTGTCTCATTCTCGGACGTGATCCCTCGGGAGAATCTCACACTCTCTTAACCTTCCTTGAACCTCACCAAGGTTTGGACCGTTGCTTAATTCGCCTGACGCGAAGTAAGACCACGACCGCGCCCGATTTATTTGATGAGTGTGAAATCCAAATCGAGAAATCTAAAGACGGCGGTACCCGCTTCGCTAAGGACTATCGCTTAATCACCCGCCACCAGGGCATCGCCAAAAATCACCGTACCCTCGAACGAGCTTGTCGACTCGCATCGATGATTCGGAAAAATCCGCCCCCACCAGAATCTGCCCAAGTCTGCTATCACATCGCCATGGAAACCTTTGCTGCCATGGCTGAACGTCCCCGCCCTGATGCAGCCTATTTTAAAGGGCTTTGGTTGATGATCAAAGATGGTGGCTGGCCCGTCCATGAACAATGGCTAGCCCACTTAGGTAACCGACAAGAATTAGCTGGGAGCATACTCACACAACCCCTCGACGCTCAAACCTGTGACGAGGAAACAGTCGCCAAACTCTCAACCGATTTAGAACATTGGGCCGCCGGAGAAATTCACTTTATTCTGCCGTAATGCGTATTGATATTAAAACCAAACGTATTGAGGTCAGTGCCCAAGAGTTTGCCACTTTTCGACCCGGACCCACCGCTGGCTCAGGTAACTCTCCTTGGCGAGCGGAAGCAGGTCGTCAGTGGCACGAGACTCTTCGAATCCATGCCGACGCCGAAAATAATCAGTGGGAATTTGAAAAATCTGTTGCCTGCGAAATTAAAATTCTCGGCTGGATTGTTTGTATCACCGGGCGAACCGATCAATGGCGTGAAGAAAATGGTGCGGTCACTATTCGTGAAATTAAAACGGTCACCGTATCATTACCGCGCAAAACCGAATTTTTACGCCAACGCTATCCTCATCACTTTCTTCAACTGGGTATCTATTGTCACGCCGCACGTCTTTTACCCGATATCAAAAGCGTAACGGGTGAACTCGTTTTTGTTGACCCCAAAGATGGTACTAAACAAACGC
>JBAXIK010000070.1:0-6816 GCA_037138415.1 Opitutia bacterium
CCTTACGGTCAATTCACCTAACGCTACTTTAGCCGGTAATAGCTTTAATAACGTGCTTAAAGCCTTCCAGTTTGGTGCAGAAAATGCCGCCTTTGTCCGTAATGAATTTATCAACTGCACGACTGCATTTGAGACCACGGCTGAAAGTAAATTAGCGTTTATTTCACAAAATAAAAATCAGGGAAATGAGATCCTCGTAAAGCTCGAAGGCGAAAAGCACACCCTCTTTGATAATACAGCAAACGGTAAAATCTCCACCGCGGCTGCTTCTCCTGCCAATCATTTGATCTACAAAAATCCTAATCTTAAAATCATTAACGAACATTCACTCATTGTCTTCAATCCGCCTACCTCAAAAAATCCCCATAAAGATAGCAATATTCTTCCAGGTATGGGACGATTCGATTTAGAGATTAAGGGTGACAAAGGTGCGGACACCAAAAAATGGCCTGATTTAAGTTCAGCTCAAAAACAAACCGACGAAGCACGTGCTCAACACCCCCAAGACTTCATCGTGATTCACCTGAAGGGCAACTTTGCAGCACGCACGCCGGAAGGACTAAGTATGCCGGCAAATAGTTGTATCATTCTCGATGGCACTATCATCGCAGACACCGATAGTCCCGTCAGTCCACCCTGGGTTAAAGGTGAAAAACCCACTCAGTTGATTGAATTCCCTAAAGAAGGCTATGGTGCAGTCTCGGGCGGCAAACTTGATTGTAATAAGAAAATTTTCTACGGTATCCGCACTTCATCAGCAAAATCAGATCACGGCGTGATTGAAGACGTGACCATCTACAATGGGGCACGCGACGGTGTTTACACAAAATTTCGAAATGGCCAAGCGAGACTCATCATATCAAAAAGTAATTTTTCTAATAATTTCGGGCGCGGCATTTGGCCTCATGTGAGTGGACCCGTTTTCGCAATTGAAAACTATGTGGAGACGAGTGGTAAGGACGGAATCGATTTAGACGCTGGAGCCAAGTATAACATCTGCATCTTCAATACTTCGGTGAAAAATAAACGTCACGGTATTTTTATCGAAGAAGCTTCGCACCATAATATTCTTTTCGGTAATGAATTAAACGGAAATCTTAATTCCGCGGTTCACGTCTGGAATGAAGAAGTTAAAGGTAATACCACCGACAATGCAATTGTCGCTAACGTCTGTAATGGAAATCGTCGTGGACTCAGCTGCGGCGGAAGAGCTGCGGACAAGTTATCGAGCTCTAATTTTTACTTTAATAACGAGTGCTCTCGTAATACCGATTATGGTATCATCACAGGCAATAAAAACGCCCTAAACAACTACTTCAGCCAGTGCTTCGTCAAAGACAACAAGACCGGTGATATTCAAGTCAATGAAACGGCTAAGCCCTTCCTGCTTAATACCCCTACCCAATAATAATTAGCCGATCAGTGGGGATTTTTTGCGCTTAGCATAGCGACGGCTAAAGCATAGACCGAGCGTCGCGAGTCCTAGACCTAGCCCATAATAACTCGGCTCTGGGATGACGGCTGGAATATAGTCGTAATATAATGATAGGCTTTCCGTTGTCGTTAGCTGTGTGTAATCGCGAGTCGGCGTACCTCCGTAAGTACCGGTCGCTAAGAACTGAGTGATTGAGGTAAAGGCCGGCGCAAAAGAAATGCCTGTGCCTTGATAAAAGGCTAAATCATTGGTGGCGGATAAATTCAAAACAACCACGGGCGCGGTTAGAATATTTCGCGTAGGATCAAAATTAAATGTCGCTGAGGTTTTGCGCGCGATGGTCTTAGGGAGGGTTTGATTGGTGACAGCGACACTTCCGGTTTTAGGAAGAGTTCCGACATCAAAATTAGTTTTTAAACCATTGTTGGCTGTATTATTAAGACTCGAAGCAGCGTAGAAAAGTATTCCTGTACTAAAGGCAGAAATAGTGGAGCTACCCGTGGATCCTTGGTTAAACGTAAAACTTCCGCCTAGAGAAAATGAGTTTAGTTTGAGGGTGACCGCACGAAGCGTTCCCAGTCGGGTATCAAACTTTATAAATTTACTATAATTATAGGTGAGATAGATAGCGGAAGTGAATTCAACCGTTTGAACCTGAGTCTGCATTGTAACAGCATGGGCACCGACTGGACGGCATAAAATAGCGAATGTGGCCGTCACCATTAATCTAATGATGAACCTGGGAGAACTCTTGCGAGTGATCATACCCAAGTTTTTGGCAACCTGATCCAAAGCCCCAATCGCTTAGATGCCTCAGTCCTTTCGTGAGATTAATCTGATTCCTAAAAAACTGCTTAAGACTTTAACTTACGTCGACGAACAGCCACAGCAGCCAGCGCAAGGGCTCCTAAAGTGAGACCATAAGTTGAGGGTTCAGGCACGGTGGTGTAATCATAAGTCAACGACACATTCGCTAATGAAGAAACTCCCGCATAGTCATAGGTGGGACTACCTCCCATGCTTCCAGCCAAACCAACTTCTAAATTAAATATAAACTCAGGAGCATAACTCATACCGCTGCCACAATAATCAGCCAGGTCAGCGGCCTGAGTCAACGTAACCATCAAAGGAGAAGATGAAGTGAGGACATATTGCCCATCACTGAGTGTCAAAGTGACGGAAGTGTTTTCTGCAACGGATAGTGGCAGGGAGGGACTTAGTGCCGATAAGGTTGTGGGTGAAGAAACTAAATCAGCCGATAAGCCATTAAACAAAATACCGGACTGGGAATCGCCTTGGTAAACATAGAGTTTCGACTCGATACTTTGAATCGTCGAACTACCCACAACGCCTTGATGGAAAATTAAACTTCCGGCGACACTCACCGAATCAATACGCAAGGTGACTCGGTTGAGCGTGCCCAAGGAGCTGTTGAAAGTTAAAAATGAATGGTGACTAAAATCTTGATTAGGAACCAAAGATAAAGCGGTAACAGTTTGATTGAGGGTCGCCGCCTGCGATGATATCGGTAGCACCGCTACTCCGGTGGCCATTAATAAAATACGGGAGAACGATAGTCTCATCGGTGTTTTATATTTCCCTTATAATTTCATATAATAAATAAATTGCAGGACTTATTTTTAGGAATTTTAAAATTACCCCCATGACGGCAGAGAACCGCACCTGTCCCATCCCCGAAGCCTTGGGTGTGACCCAAAAACCAGTCGATTGGACTGTATCTGATGGTCGTCACTTTTTCATAACCTGTCAAAACAACGACATCTAATACATAGGAAAACCCTGCTTGCATTAGCCGATTTCAAATTAACTCATTTAAATCAAAGTGAGTGACATCATGGCGCATCTAATTTAATCATCCGTACCCCCGACTCCCTATGAATAAAACATTCTGGATAATGATTCTTGGTCTAATTTTAGCCCCAACGGTGGACGCTAAAAATGCTTCTGGCGCCGATGAGGGTGTAACGGTTGATATGAGTGGCACCAATTCTGTCGCTCCAGAAACACCTACCGAACGGGATGCGCGATTAGCTTGGTGGCGCGAAGCTAAGTTCGGCCTATTTATCCACTGGGGCGTTTATGCCGTACCCGCCGGTAAGTACGGTGAGGTTGATACCTACGGCGAGTGGATCATGTGGAACACCAAGATGTCGACCGCCGAATATCAGGCCTACGCGAAAAAATTTAATCCTGTTAAATATAACCCCGACCAATGGGTGAAAATTGCGAAAGACGCTGGCATGCGCTACATGGTAATCACTTCGAAGCACCACGATGGTTTTGCACTTTTTCCCTCCAAAGCGAGCAAGTGGAACGTCGTCGATGCTGCTGCTTACGGCAAAGACCTCTTAGGTCCACTCGTTAAAGCAGCCCACGACCAAGACTTAAAAATCGGTTTTTATTATTCCCACGCCCAAGATTGGAACAACCGCGGCGGTGCGATTAAAGCCTTTAAAGAAGGTGAAGGCTGGGACGATGCGCAGAAAGGATCTTTTGATTCATACCTTGAAAAAACTGCTATACCGCAAATACGTGAAATTCTCACCAACTACCCAATCGACATTCTTTGGTGGGATACGCCTCTGCACATGTACAAGCCGAGAGCCGAACCGATTGCTAAGATTTTAAAAGAAATTCGTCCTAATATCCTCACCAACTTGCGACTTGGTGGTGGTTACGGCGACTACGCAACTCCCGAGCAGTTTGTGCCATCGACCGGATTAAAAGGCGATTGGGAAACCTGTATGACGATGAACAAGCACTGGGGTTATAATGCCGTCGACCAGAATTGGAAATCATCCTCCGAACTCATCCAAAAATTAATCACCATCTGCGCAAAGGGTGGTAATTTCCTGCTCAACGTTGGA
The DNA here is from genome assembly GCA_037138415.1 of Opitutia bacterium. Classification (GTDB taxonomy): domain Bacteria; phylum Verrucomicrobiota; class Verrucomicrobiia; order Opitutales; family UBA953; genus UBA953. The sequence continues at coordinate 4,324 of JBAXIK010000070.1, forward strand.
CCCACCGCTGAAGGAGAAATTCCTGCAGAAAGTGTTAAGCGGCTCAACGACGTAGGTCAGTGGCTCAAAGTGAATGGCGAATCTATTTACGGAACTAAGGCTGGACCCTTCCCTTTCCTTACTTGGGGTGCAGCGACACGTAAAAATGAAATTATTTATTTGCACGTCTTTAATTGGCCATCGAACGGTGAGTTACGTTTACCGCTCCACAGCAAAATTAAGAGCACGCGATTAATTGTTGATCCCAGCAAAGAACTCAAGACGACTCAAGATGCTACCGGAACGATTATATATCTGCCCAAAGACGCACCAGATAGCGTCGCTACCGTAATCAAACTTGAGGTCGCTGAAGAGCCTGTCGTTGAGCCTATCGCTTCGTTTAATAAAAAGCTCATTGCGACCAGCGAGTCGCCCAAAAATCCCGTAGCTGCAGCACAGGATGGTGATGCCGCACAATATTGGGAAGCTGGTGCGAATGATAAGAATGCTTATTTAGAATATGATTTGGGGAAACCTACGCTCATCCACGCGCTCGCGGTCGACGAACCCGATCGCTGGCCACGCTACAAACAAGACATTCGAGTTGAAATAGAAACCGATAAAGGCTGGACGCAACTACTGGCGGTACAAACCAATGGACACGGTCACCAAGTGAAATTCCCCGAAATTAAAGTTCAAAAAATCAGACTCTATGTAAAACGGGAACTCGGACCAGCGGGTATTGCCGAATGGCAAATCTACTCACCCGAGTAAACTCGCACCAAGACTTGAGATTTGTTCATAGTGCCGTATCATTACGGACATTATGAACTCTTTCTCTATTAAAGCATTTGGTACCACGGCTGCCAAAAATCCTTTAGCACCTTTAAATATTAACCGTCGTGAGGCAGGCCCCACCGATGTTGAAATGGAAATTTTATACTGCGGGGTATGTCACTCCGACATCCACCAAGCCCGCAGCGAATGGCCAGGCACCGTCTATCCCTGCGTTCCAGGTCATGAAATCGTCGGGCGCGTCACTAAAGTTGGAAACAAAGTTACTAAACTTAAAGTCGGAGATACCAGTGCCGTGGGTTGCATGGTTGATTCCTGCCGCACCTGTAGTCACTGCCAATCTGGGCTCGAACAATATTGTATAAACTACGCGACCTTTACCTACAACAGCCCAGATAAACATTTAGGGGGACATACTTTGGGTGGTTACTCGTCGCACATCGTGGTCGACGAAGCCTTTACTTTAAAAGTTCCCGCCGGACTTGATTTAGCGGCCACCGCCCCACTCCTCTGCGCCGGCATCACCACTTATTCGCCGCTCAAACATTGGAAAGTATCGGCGGGTAAAAAAGTGGGAGTTGTCGGCTTAGGCGGACTGGGACACATGGGAGTTAAATTTGCACGCGCCTTCGGTGCTCACGTGGTACTCTTTACCACCTCACCCAGTAAAGTCGCTGATGGACTACGTTTAGGCGCACATGAAGTAGTTTTATCAACCGACCCTGAAGCGATGGCTAAACACACCGGTAGTTTCGATTTCATTCTAGACTGTGTATCTGCACTCCATGACATCAATGCGTACATGAATTTAGTTAAACTTGATGGCACCTTGACGCTGGTGGGAGTGCCGGAAAAACCCTTAGCTGTTTCCGCATTCAGTTTAATCCTACCGCGCAAAAACCTCGCCGGCTCATGTATCGGAGGCATTGCAGAAACTCAAGAGATGCTCAATTTCTGTGCCGAACATAAAATTGTTTCCGATATTGAAATCATACCGATACAAAAAATTAACGAAGCCTGGGAACGTATGCTCAAACAGGATGTAAAGTATCGCTTCGTGATTGATATGGCATCGCTTAAAAACTAAAGAGATTTAAATTTCTTTAATTCAGCTTCGGCTTTAGACACTTCTAGTTCTTGGCCGGAAATCAGTTGAGAAACTTTTTGCTTATCCCTTAGGGATTTTTCAATCGAAGCCTCTAAGGTTACTAATTGGCCGCGGGCTAATTCGACATCTTGATCATTGAGTGCATCCTCTTTTTGAAGTGCTTGTATGTGGGTCACTCGGTCTTGGGCTAGCTTTAACAAGTCCTGCCTTAATTTAATATGACCTTCGATGACAGTACGGAGACGTGAAAGTTTTTGGTGTTTGGTACGAGCCTCACTCAATTTAAATTCTAAGGTTTTTAATTGAGTCTGTTGATCAAGATTTTCCTTATAAACAGTGGCTGGCTTAGTTGTAGCCGCAGGCGAAATGAGTGTAGGTGCACTCACCACTGTTTCGTTTTTAATAACACCTTCTGGTTTTGATTTTTTAAAATAATTAAAATAGCCCAAGGCACCCAGGCATAAAACAATTCCTACCACAATTAAGGACTTTAACTTAAGATTTAATAAACTCACATAAACTACCTAGGTAATAGTTTAATTAAAGTCCAGCCTCGCATCTCCCCTTGTCCCCGTGTCACCTTGCCCACGTGTCCCCTCGATTAGAATAAA
>JBAXIK010000071.1:0-6696 GCA_037138415.1 Opitutia bacterium
GGTTACAACGCGGACGTCTTACCACCCTTGGTAAACAAGACTCATCCCTCGAAAATCAAGAGATCAATCTGATTACCCAACGCTACGAAAAGGTCTCCAAACTTCTTGCGGAAAAAGTACAGGCCAATCCTGCGGATGCTGCCGCGGTTGCCGAACTCGCCAAGAACGAAGCAGAGCTTACCGCCTATCGCTTACAAACGACCTCGAGTCTCGTTGAGCGTTATCCGAATGATTACTCCTTCCGATTTGAATATGGTGAGCTACTACTCAAAGCTGGCCGACTCGATGAATCAGTTCAACAATTACAATATGCACAGCGTAATCCAAAGTTCCGCCAAGCTTCTATTATGGCTATCGGCAAAGCCTTTGTGGCCAGCGCTAAATTTGATTTAGCCGTCGATCAATTCAACCTAGCTAAATCCGAATTGCAGGTAATGAATGATCTTAAGAAAGAAGTTATTTACGAACTAGCGTGTGCCTTCGAGAAAATGGGTAAAACCAAAGAAGCGATCGAAGAATTCAAAGCTATTTATACGGCTGACTCCGGATATCGCGACGTTTCGAAGAAGATTAACGCCTTCTACGAAAGCCAAAAGGGTCCTGCTTCCTAATTTTGTTTTGTATTTTTTGCTAAGCAGGAGAATACTAACGTTTCCTGCTTTCTTCACCGATGTCTCTAACTCCCTTTAAAAGCCTCCTCATTGCCGATGTCGGTATCAGCATGGGCGACGAGGGTAAAGGGCGAGTCATCCCTGAAATCGTTCGCGAACTTCAACACCTCACGGGTCGTCGTGATGTCGTAGGCACCGTTCTCAAAGTTAACGGTGGTGCGAACTCGGGTCACACAGTCGCCGGCCTCAAATTAAATCTCCTGCCTGGTGGCGTTGCAGAACACGACGTCGGTTGCCTCGCACTGGGCTCAGGCGTCGTCGCCGACCCACGTAAAGCGCTCTGGGAAGCCCTCCCAGTTGAAAAACTGGGCTATCCTGTTCTCTCACGCCTGCTGATCGACGAGCGTTGCATGGTGAGCGATATCTCACACCGCATTCTCGATCTAGCCTGGGAAGATTATCGTGTGAATGTTCTCGGACAAGATGCACGTGGATCCACGGGTCGTGGCATCACTCCCGCCTACGCTGATGAAGTTGGCCAAATGCAAATTCATTACTCAGAGTTTCTTGGAAATAAATCCGACTTCGCCACGCGTCTGTCGGCTCGACTCAACCGCGCCGCCGACATCGTACAAAATGTCTGTAAACTAAGCCCAGAAAAATGGTCAGCGCTTTTTACCAAACTTACCGAAGCAGAACTGCGTGCCAATAAAGGTGCCATCGATGCCGGTGTTTTCACCGCCGCAGAATTTGATTTCACCCGCTTCGCCGGAACAAAACCTTTCACCTTTAATCACGAATCAGTTTTAACGGTTTACTGGGAAGCAGGCTCAAAACTCGCGCACACCATCGGCGATGTTCGTGAACGCATCTTAAGCGACCTTTCAGCCGATCGACGAATCATCGGAGAATTTGGTCAAGCCTACTGGCTCGATAAACGCGCTGGCTTCGCACCCAACGTGACCGCGTCACACACTTACACCCCCGAGTTTTTTCAATCTGCAGGTATTCCCGTTCAAGCGATTCACACGGTCGGCTGCTGCAAAGCCTACGACACCAAAGTAGGCACGCACGTGTTCATCACTAAAATGGAAGAGTCTCACCCTCTCCAACGTGCCCTCGCTAAATTAGAATTTGGTACCAGCACCGGACGTCAACGTATGGTAGGCTGGTCCGACCTCGTAGAAAAAGCCGACACACTTCGCTACGGCGGCTTCGATGATTTAGTGCTCAATAAACTCGACGCTCTTTCACCTCACGGAGAATGGACCGGCGGTGATCTCCAACTTTGCACAGGCTATCGCGATAGCTCTGGGAAAATCCATTTAGGCGTGCCTCGTAATGACGCCATTCGTCGCGCACTCACCCCAATCTACGCCACTCTACCTGGTTGGAAATCTGATATCTCCAAAGTGCGCTCGTGGGAACAACTTCCGGCCGAAGCTCGTCGCTACGTCTCCTTTACGATGTCTGAAATGGTCCGCCTAGCCTCACGCGGACACACGCTGAAAGCTTTACCGAATCTAAGATACATCGGAGTCGGACCCGACCCCGATCAAATTATTTCCGACGTACCAGCTACATCGGAATTAATAAAATAATTACTTAGCTTTTTAAGTGCGGAAGTAAAATAAGACCCGCAATCAAGAAGTAGATAATTAAACCGGTAACGTCGACAATCGTCGCCACGAACGGCGCGGCTGCTTTGGCTGGATCGAACCCAAAGCGTCTTAAAATAAACGGTAACATTGCGCCCGATAAACTGCCCCATAAAACGACTCCAATCAGTGAGAAGAAAATAACGAGAGCTAGTAAAAACCAATGTTCGCCGTAGCCAGGTGTACTGCCACAAAGATTCGGGAAAAAGAAATGCCAGATCGTAATTCGCGCAAAACCAATCGAACCTAAAATGACGCCTAGTCCGAGACCACTGGTGATTTCGCGACGGAAAACCTTGAACCAATCTTTTAAATTAATTTCAGCCAGCGCCATCGCACGAATTACTAAAGCCGAGGCCTGTGATCCAGAATTACCACCCGATGAAATAATCAGGGGTAAGAATAAAGATAATACTACGGCTTTCTGGATTTCACCTTCAAAGAAACCCATCGCCGTCGCCGTAAACATTTCTCCAATAAATAAAATCACCAGCCAGCCTGCACGTTGGCGAATGAGCTGAGTTAAAGGTGTATCTAAAAGTGGCTCTTCGGGAACTTCCACCGCACCTAAAAAGGCGATATCTTTGGCAGCCTCTTCACTGGCCGTCTCTAAAACGTCGTCCACCGTCACAATACCTAAGACGGTCATCTCAGTATTGACCACCGGAATAATGGTACGGGAGTGTTTGCGGAATAATTTAACCGCATCAGCCTGCGAATCCGTAACCTTCAAGTAAATGGGTGGTGCTGCTGGTAAATCCGAGACCTTCGATGCAGCATCGGCCGTAAAGATATCACGGATTCGGTGTACACCTAAAAGTTTACCTGCCTCATCCACCGAACAAACCACGTGAACGTAATAAACATCCTTCGCGCGTTCTTTAACGTAATCCAAGGACTGCTGAATTGTCCAATTCTGACGAATCGAAACAAACTTGGTCGTCATCATTCGACCGACACTGTTCTCCGGGTAACCAAGAAGTTGTAAGGCGACTCGTTGCTGCGCCGGATCCAACAAACTCAACAAGCTGACCGCATGCTCCGGACACTCTTCTAAAAACGCCGTTCGGTCATCGTCCGACATCGCATTTAAAATCGACGCCGCATCCTTCTCGCCCAAGGCACGAATTAAATCTTCTTGGTGATTAGGATCAATGTATTCAAAAATCTCGGCCGCGACTGTCTTAGGTAGTAAACGGAAACTCACGGCCATTTCCACGGGCTCCAAATGCTCCAATAAATCAGAGGCATCCGCATGCGGTAAATCCACCAATAATTGACGGATCCCCTGGAAGTCGCGCTTCTCAATGAGAAGATGAACAATCTCAATATGCTCTGGAGTTGCCGTCATGCAGATAATGTGCCACTTATGCCGAGACTTGGGCAAACCCTAAAATCGATTTTCACCACTTCGTCACCCTTCCATCATGCAACATAATTTTGCACTCCCCCTCTGGTCACTCGTCGACCAACGCAAAGTAGAATTAGGTAAATCAGATATGCGTGGATTGGCCAAAGAACTGGGCCACTGGCTTAATCATAATTTTAATATCGATCACAAGGGAACCGCCATCGAAGAGCCGACTGACCCCACCGAACCGGGTGAGCCCATGCTCATCATCGCAGGAGTCCAACAATCGATGTGGCCCGCGATAATTGCCCTAGCTCAAAGTAAGAAATCGAAACTATTTATCGTATTAGCTAATGAATCGGGACAATTCACCCTTAAGGAATTGAAATTACCCGAGGTATAAGCCCGAGATTTCCCAACCGGACTAGTTCTTCGCCTCTCGGACTAACCGTTTTAACAATACGGTAGCATCGCCTACCCCTTCGGTAAAATTAAAGAAGACGTCGCCGCCCGAATCCTTCCCAATTTCAACGCCGTTATTGTATTCTTTGATATCTAAGATTTTATTGAGTTTGAAATTAATATTTTTGTATTCGCCGTTAAAGATAACGCGCTCATCGGTAAAAATCGCCGTTCCACCATCAATTTTAGTGAGTTGATCCTGGGTCTCACGTTGTACGTCATAACTACCAACGCGATAACGCAAGCTACCAAAGATTTTTATACTCGAAGAAAATCCGCCATAGTTTCGGCGTACCACCGTACGCTTCACCATTAATAAACTTACGGGTTGCATCCAGTAACACTTTTCGCTGCCCAATTCTAGATTACAATCAATCGGAGTTAACTCTCCTTTGAGTAATTTGTAATATTTCTGAGCCCGATTAAACGCAGCCTGGACTGCGGGGTAATTCGCTAAGTGCACATCGAGGTCTACCGCTACTTGATTATACTGTTTAACACCCTCAGGTGAGATAATAAGCTCTCCGTCCAAAGTCTCACCAAGGAATTTAATCTCCTGCGTTAAAACTTCACCCCAAATAATCGTGTTTAGTGGATCCATCACGGTACTCGGAAGTGGAATACTTTGCGCTAAGGTTCTAAGGCTTTCTCTTTTCTCCGTAAACTCTCCCGGACCATTTAAAATAGCCTGAAAAGCTTTTTTGTAATATTCTAGAAAAACATCTTTCTGAATTTCATATGCCCTCTCTTGTATTAAGCCCAAACTGTACATCAGATTATTTAAATTAACCTTCTCCTGTGGTGTGAAAAGGTGATCTTCTAAATAAGCCTGCACCATTAAAAGATACCATTCCTCCAATTCCTTACTGCAACGACGGAATAAATTAGATTGGGTCGCTTGATTGATTTGCTCAATGTCTGCGACAGTTAACTGACACTCCTGCCGGGACGCAGATAATTTATCCCATAACATCGCCAACATGGTCTGTTTATTTTCTCGAGATAAAAGCTGATCCCATAAATTGGCCGACTTTTCTTCCGGACGTGGAAAAGGTAATTTCCAGACTTTCCGTGTATCAACTAGCTCATAAACAGGTTTCCAAGCTGTCATTCCTGGACGCCAGAAAAAATCCGTCTCCATCAACTTACCTTGCGTAATCAGACCTGGAATTTCCTGAACAGTAAATTGACCAATCTCTTTCCCCTCACGGGATATATGTACGCTGTCGTCTGCCATACTAAACTAATAAAATTCTAAGAGATTTAATCAAGATTTGGTTTAGCGCTCATTCACCCTTCTTACTTTCGCCTGACTTCTTTTCCGCTTTGCCAGGAGCAACCATCACGGGGTGCATTTTCTTACTGAGCACCTTTAACTCAGCAATAGTGGAAACATAGGCCGAATCACTCGCCAAATTCTTCAACTCCTGAGGATCGGTATCGTGATCATACAGCTCCATTCCCTTCTCGCCATTCTGCCACTCGGTAAATCTCCAACGTTCAGTTCTTAGACTATAACCCTGCACCTTATCCTTACCTTTGCTGACGGTTTGTGTGTAAGCTGCACGACCCCACTGAGCGTCGGCATTATCGAGTAATGGACGTAAGCTCACACCCTCCAACCCTTCTGGTGCTTTCACTCCTGCTAAATCCGTCAATGTTGGGTATAAATCTACCAACTCGACCGTGCGTTTAGAAATCTTGCCATTCGCTGAAGCTCTCGGATCCACAATAAAAAGTGGAATGCGTGCTGCCTCTTCAAAACAGGTCTGCTTCATCCAGAGTCCATGCTCACCCAAATGATATCCGTGATCACTGATGAATACGATAATCGTATTTTTCGCTAATCCCAAACGATCTAAAGCTTCAACGACTCGTCCTATCTGCGAATCCACATACGAAATGGTCGCATGATAGGCGCGGCGACATTCCTGCGCCTGCGCTGGCGTCACACCGCGATAGGGCCACTGCGCTCCCGTGTCTAAAGCTGCCGCTGGCACCGTTGATTTCCAATCTGGGGCAATCGGGGGCAGAACTTCGTCTTCTACTTTATACATATCAAACCACTTCTGTGGAGCAACCCAAGGACAGTGTGGCTTATAAAATCCTACCGCTAAAAAGAAAGGCTTATCCTTATTCGTCTCCATTAACCTGATGGCTTCCGTCGCCACCTTACCATCCGTGTGTTCCTCGTCTTTCCCCGTGCGATCAGCGAGAAGCGACATCGATGAACCGAGCCCTGTCGTGGGTGGATAAACTAAAATATCACTTTCCAAAGCCGTCTTATCGCGACCGGCTGGATTCACCACTTGATTCCACGACGCTGGATCATCTGCACCACTGGTACCAATATCACCAGGATTTCCGTAGTGATAAATTTTTCCAACGCGGGCTGCGAAATATCCTGCTTTCATAAACGCCTGCGGCAAGGTGACGACATTGGGAAGGCCCTGACGAAAGTGATAAGTTAAATCCATGACCTTCGTGGTATCTGGACGTAGCCCTGTCATAAATGAGGCCCGACTCGGAGCACACCAAGGAAACTGACAATAGGCCCGATCAAATTTTACCCCTCTCGAGGCTAACTTATCTAGATTCGGTGACTTTACAAAAG
>JBAXIK010000072.1:0-6483 GCA_037138415.1 Opitutia bacterium
ATGATTTTTTTGGCGTCCTCTTTTTTTCCTAATCCTAGAGCGAGGTGAGCAGCTTGCACATCAAACCACGTACCGTGATTATTCGTCGCCGCGCGTTCCGCTTTACCGTTCGGACTTTTCATGAGCCAGTCGTAATAAGATGTCATCCACTGGATCAGCGCCTTTTGGTTAGCCTCCGTAAAATCACTGGTATTACTGATTAAATTAGCTGAATCGAGCACCGACCCCATCCCGCGCGCGTCTAAAACTCCTTCGCCCCGACCATCGTTTTTACCCGCGATTGCTTGGGCAAAATTGAGGTTCGGATTCATCTGCGTATCAGGATTTAAAAACCAAATTTTAATTAATTTTGCGGCATGATCAGCGTATTTTTTTTCGCGGGTAAAATAATACGCCAAAGCCAAAGTCTCTATCCGATCAAGGGTGCGACCTAACCGAACTCGGTCACTGGTTTCTTCATTTTTTGACTCGGGATTTACCTTACCATCTTGCCGCATGTAGGGCAGTCCATTCGACTTCGAGGGATCGGGCCAAAAATAGGGAGCGATACTCATGTAGTCGTGCTTATTTCCCGACGGAGGAACTTTCGTCTTATCCATGACCGACTCCGGTTCCGCCTTGAGACACTTATTGGCGTCGCTGATAATTTTATTAACCGCGGTTAACTCGGGCTCTCTGCCCCCTTGGTAACTACTTTTAGATTTAGCCAAAGCACCAGGCTTAGCCCCAAAATAATCGCTCGGCGAGCCAGCCCGAAGCACTACCTGTCCCATGAGCAATAGGCAAAGAGTGAAAACGGGGGTAGTTCTCATGTATTTATAACAAAATTAAAATGCTCATGTTTCGGCAATAACCAAAGCGCTGGTGATAAAATAGGCTAAAAGAATTTCAAAGTTTCCGCCCTTCGCACTTGCACCCAAGGGGGGCACTTCTAACTTCCGAGTTTCCCATGGTTAAATCCGATTTTGGCTATAACAGTAAGATTGAAGGCGAAGTCATCGTGACTCGTGCCGATGCCGTCGTCAACTGGGTGCGTAGTCACTCCGTTTGGCCCATGCCTATGGGACTCGCCTGTTGCGCTATCGAACTGATGGCTGCCGGTGGATCCCGATTTGATATTTCGCGTTTCGGTATGGAAGTCATGCGCTTCTCCCCTCGCCAAGCGGACTGCATGATTGTCTCCGGAACCGTGACTTACAAAATGGCCGAAGTCGTTCGTCGTATTTACGACCAAATGGCTGAACCTAAATGGGTCGTCGCCATGGGTGCCTGTGCTTCTTCCGGCGGTATGTATCGCTCTTACGCCACTCTGCAAGGCGTCGATAACATCGTTCCCGTAGACATTTATATTTCGGGATGTCCCCCACGCCCTGAAGCGTTGCTCGATGGCATGATGCTCTTGCAGGAAAAAATTCGTCAAGAAGGTGGATCGCTTAAACGCACATTTCGTGGACGCACGGTTGACACTAAAATCGTTAGCTAAATTCCATGGACGTTCTCGCGCTCACTCAAAAATTTCCGCAGACCCAAAATTTAGCGGGACAAGACATGACCACGTTTGCGGTCAACAGTACTGAATTAGCAGACATCGTTAAATATTTACGCGACGAACAGAGCTTTGATTTACTGGCCGATCTTTGCGGCATGGATTGGAAAGACCGCACTCCACAATTCGGAGTCGTCATCCATTTACTCAGCACGAAGAACCGCGAATACGTCCGCTTACATGCACCCTGCGTTGATGATACCGTGCCCACCATTTCCGACATTCACCCAGGTGCTAATTGGCACGAGCGTGAAGCGTATGATATGTTTGGGATTAAATTTGTCGGACATCCCGATCCTCGCCGCATTTTAATGTGGGAAGCTTATCCGTATCACCCACTCCGCAAAGATTTTCCTTTAGCAGGCATTGAAGTTCCCTTCCCTGCGGCTGACGTCGCTGCCGTCACGGGTCAAACCGTTGAACCTGCACCGATGATGGGCGGACCGTTCGTTTCGAGCGGTGGCCTCATGTCGGGCGCTGAACCTCAAGCCCTCGACCAATCTTGGAACGAGGAAAAACCTAAATCTTAATTTCGTGAAAACCACTAAAGAAATTTCTCTGGGCGATATCGCCGCACGCTCCGAAGAGTTGCGCGGAGAAAGTATGACCCTCAACATGGGTCCCTCTCACCCCGCCACCCACGGCGTACTGCGTCTTTCACTCGAACTCGATGGCGACACCGTAACCAAGTGCGACCCAGTCATTGGCTATCTGCACCGCGGGGATGAAAAAATTGCGGAGAACATGACTTACAATCAGTTCGTTCCTTACACCGATCGCCTAGATTATCTCGCTCCCCTCGCTAACAATGTCGCTTACGCCATCGCGGTTGAAAAATTAGCCGGACTGAAAATGCCCGAGCGTTGCGAAGCGATTCGCGTAGTCTGCTGCGAAATGGCTCGGATCTCTTCTCACCTTCTCGGCTTAGGTGTTTATGCGATGGATACGGGTGCATGGACGGTGTTCATGTATACTTTCACCGAGCGCGAAAAACTTTACACCCTCTTTGAAGAACTTACCGGTGCACGTTTTACCACCAGCTACACTCGCATCGGTGGACTCACGCGCGACTTACCTGAAGGCTGGTTACAACGCGTAGAAACTTTCTGCGATGGCGTTTTAAAAACCATCGACGAAGTGGATCGCCTGCTCACTCGTAATGGTATCTTCCTCGAACGCACCGAAGGTATCGCCCCGATTTCTAAAGAGCTCGCGCTCGCTTACGGTTTAACCGGACCCAACTTACGTGCCTCGGGCGTGGCTTTCGATTTACGTAAAGATAAGCCCTACTCTGGATATGAAAAATATGATTTTGATATTCCGGTAGGAACGAAGGGCGATTGCTTTGATCGTTATTTAGTCCGGATGGAAGAGGTTCGTCAGTCCGTCCGCATTCTTCGCCAAGTGATTAAGACCATGCCGGGCGGCGCTTGGTACGCTGAAGACGCGAAGAAAATTTTCCTTCCCCCGAAAGCCAAAATCATGACGAAGATGGAAGAGCTCATTCAGAATTTCATGTTAGTCACCGAAGGCCCACAGATTCCTGCAGGCGAAATTTATTTTGAAGCGGAAAATCCTAAAGGCTCACTCGGATTTTATATCGTCTCCAACGGAGGCGGTGTTCCCTATCGCTTAAGAATTCACGGACCCAGTTTCGTGAGCTTAAGTATTCTTCCTGCCATCGTGCCGGGTAATTTCCTCACCGATATTTCATCTATTCTCGGGTCACTCGACTTCGTGATGGGTGAATGTGATCGCTAAACATGTCGCTCAAACCTTCCACCCTTTCTCAGGCCGATACGATTATCGCCCAGTACCCACAAAAGCGTAGCGCAACCATGCCTCTCTTACACTTGGTGCAAGAGGATCGTGGCTTCATCACGCAAGAAGATATGGCGTGGGTCGCGGAAAAAGTCGGCGTCACTCCCATTCAAGTTTTGGAAGTCGTTACGTTCTACCCGATGTTCCGTCAGCAAGCCATTGGCCGTCGCCACGTCAAAGTCTGTCGCACCCTTTCCTGCGCACTCCGCGGTTCTTATGCGTTGATGGAAAGTTTGGAGAAATCTTTAAACTGTCCGCGCGGCGAAACTTCAGCGGACGGAAATTTCACTTTAGAATTTGTCGAGTGTATCGCGGATTGCGGTTGCGGACCGGTTGTTCAAGTGGACCACGCTTTACACGAAAATATTGCTCCTGAAAAAGCGGCAGAATTTTCTGCGCAAATTAAAAACAGTCTCCAAGATTCCAATTACGGAAAAAACCAACCCCAACCGGGTACACCCGAGTGGAACGGATAAACCTCTAATCACTTTATAAAATGTCTGCCGTCGAACGCCCTCTTATTTACGCCAACCTGCGCAAGCCAGGTTACAGCATCGACATCGATTGCTATATCAAACACGGCGGTTACGAAGCCCTTAAAAAGGCGGTCGCGATGAAGCCTGATGAAGTTTGCAAAGAGGTTGAAATTTCTGGTCTCCGCGGTCGTGGGGGTGCTGGTTTCCCCACCGGAATGAAGTGGAAATTCCTCGATCGTAAATCGGGCAAGCCCTGCTACCTCGTCGTCAATGCTGACGAATCTGAACCCGGTACCTTTAAGGACCGACAAATTATTTACAAGGATCCGCACCAAATGCTCGAAGGTATTGCGATCACTGCCTGGGCCATTCAAGCGAAGCAGATTTTTATTTATATCCGCGGCGAATTCCAACACGGTGCGAAAATTTTAGAGAACGCCATTGCTGAAGCGAAAGCTAAGGGATTCTTAGGAAATAATATTTTAGGTAGCGGCTATTCTTGCGATGTCGTTGTCCATCGTGGCGGCGGTTGCTATGTGTGCGGTGAAGAAACCGGACTGATCGAATCACTCGAAGGTAAACGCGGCTATCCACGCATTAAGCCACCTTACTTCCCTGCCGTACTCGGAGTTTATAACTGCCCAACGATTGTAAATAACGCGGAGACCCTGGCACAAGTGAAGCACGTGTTAACTTTCGGTGGGGCTGAGTTTGCGAAGATTGGTATCCCTGGTGACAGCGGCACACACATCTGGGGAGTCAGCGGACTCGTTAAACGTCCAGGACTTTACGAAATCGAAGCAGGCAAAGCGACCTTCGGACAATTGCTTTATGATTTCTGTGGTGGACCTCTCGAGGGTCGAACATTCAAAGCGATTATTCCTGGTGGATCTTCTACCAAGATTTTAAAGTTCGGTGAACGCTTCAAAGGTAAACTCGCGAACGGACAAGAATTTGATTGGGCACTTGAAGATATTCCTCTCGATTCAAATAGTATCGCAGCTTGTGGCACTGGACTGGGCACTGGCGGCACCATCGTCATCGACGACTCCGTTGAAATGATTCAAGCGCTGTCGAATCTAAATGCATTTTATGCCCATGAAACCTGCGGACAATGCACTCCTTGTCGCGAAGGTTCCTTGTGGTTAAGTCGTGTATCCAAACGTATTACCACCGGCGGTGGATTAGAATCTGACGTTCCTCTTTTACTCGATATCGCTAATCAAGTCGCTGGTCGCACAATCTGTGCTCACGGTGAAGCGGTTGCATGGCCTGTACAATCGGCAGTACCCAAATTTAAAGACGAATACCTTGATTCGATTAAACGTCGTCAAAAAGGTGAATCCGTTTCCACTCTCAAACTTATCTAATCATGGAATTCAAAAACGTTACCGCTGTGGCTAAAGCCAATGTCTACTTCGACGGAAAAGTAGTCTCGCACAGCATTCTCTTTGCCAGTGGCGAAAAGAAAACGCTCGGACTGATTTATCCAGGCTCCTATCACTTTGGAACCGATAAAGCTGAGATCATGGAAATCGCCGACGGAAGTTGTGTGGTGACGATTGATGGATCCAAAGAAGAAAAAACCTATGTGGCTGGTACGAAATTTGACGTGCCTGCTAAATCGGGTTTCACCATCGCCGTCCATTCAGGTATTTGTCAGTATATCTGTAGTTTTATTGGATAAAGTGAGGGCACCCTCGGGTGCACGCTTGCTTTCTTAAGTGGGCTAATAGACCTTTACGCCATGTCCGAAACCTTTGGTAGTTCTCCTGTGCCTTTCAGCACTCCCGCCAAAGAAAAGCCATGGGTGCAGTTAAAGACTTTCACATCGAAACCTAATATCTTCCGCTCGATGGTCGGAGATGTTTCTCCGGATGCACGCCAAGGAGACATCGTTGCCGCCTACGATAAACAAGGGTCCCCGATTGGTTATGGCTTTTGGAATCCGGGTGCACCCATCGCACTGCGTATTGTCAAATCAACCCCGGGAAAGCCTGATGAAAATTGGTTCGAAGGAGCGATTAAAAAAGCCGTCGCGCTAAGAAAAGATATTTTAAAATTAGACGCCGATACCGATGCTTACCGTGTAGTGAATGGCGACGGAGATTTTCTTTCCGGCTTAGTGGTCGATAAACTTGGCGATACCCTCTCCATTGAAGTTTCGTCGATTGCCGTCATGCGTCGTTTACCACGCTGGATAAAAATTTTACACGAAGCGATTGGAACCAAAAAAGAAATCGTGCAGGTCGACGAACACGTGGCTCGCGTTGAAGGCATCGTCCCTTCCGATATTCCTAGCTCATCGGTGCGCTTTGTGAAGATTAAGGAGTTTGGTGTGGTACAAGAAGTAGACTTCGCCGAGGGCCATAAAACAGGCTTTTTCTGCGATCAGCGCGATAATCGCCGTCGCTTCGCCCAACTCGCGAAAGGACTTAAAGTATTAGACCTTTGTTGCTACTCGGGTGGATTTTCCGTCGCTGCAAAATTAGCGGGGGCGACAGAAGTCACCGGGGTGGATCTCGACGAAAAGGCGATCGAACGAGCCAAGAGAAATATGAATTTAAATAATGTGCGTTGTGAATTCGTTCACGCCGATGCTTTTAGTTGGATTCGTCAGATGCAGAAAAACGGAAAGAC
>JBAXIK010000073.1:0-6151 GCA_037138415.1 Opitutia bacterium
AAAGCATCTAAGCGCCAAGCCTTTCCCAAGATAAGATCTCCCTATAGAACCCAGGAAGACTACCTGGTTGATAGGTCGCAGGTGTAAGCGTAGCGATACGTTGAGCTTAGCGATACTAATGTTCGATTGATCTGCAATTGGCTTCTTAGCCGTCTCAAAGGACGTCTAGGCCAATGGAATCATATAAAGTAATTTTACTATGCGTAAACTGTGCAATTTTAACCCTATGACGGTCGCTATTCAGAACCTGGCACAAACATGATCACCTTCATGCAGCGACCCGAGGAATCCTTCTGGTGATCATGGGCACATGGAAACACTCGTTCCCTTCCCGAACACGAAAGTTAAGAATGTAGCCGCCGATGGTAGTGCAGCCCCGCTGCTGTGCGAGAGTAGGTCGTCGCCAGGTTCAACGAGCCCAGTTTCCGAAAGGACGCTGGGCTCGTCCATTTTACAAGGGTTTCAGATAAGTCCCCACCCGGCCTTGTCTGAAACCTCTTGGGCTTTTTTATCGATGCGCCGCAAGCTGACCCAACGTCAATCGCGTCTCAGTCGCTTCCAAAATATTTTTCTCGATCCGCACTAACTCACGTAGCGCCGGATCTTCATGCTCATTGTAATCATTCGCATCGTTGCCGACATCAGCATCCATGACTTTCCATAATTGCCCCACCGTCATTTTTTCCAACGTCCTCACGGGTCTCATGCCATGCTTTTTAAAATCACCTTCCAAAAGATTTTTCTCCCGACAAATCTGCAAACAGCTTTCAATGACTCCACTGGGCAAATGCGTTTTCGAAATTAAATCCTGAACGAGAATTCCTGATTCGCCCGCTTCGTAACGTCGCAACGATTCCAAACAGCAAGTGAACGCTAAGGCGCGACGAGATTGATGACTAAGGTGCTCCCAATTTTTATTTTGAGTGAGCGCGCGACGATGCTGATAAGCAAACGCGAGCTGCCCTCCCAGTAAAACGAAGAACCAAGATAAATAAGTTCCAAACATGATGATGACTAAAATACTTACTCCACCATACAGAGATTGTAGATGCGTCACCTTGCTCACATAGAGCGCAGAGAGTTGATGATTTAAAATAATCAGCGCCGTGACACTGAGTCCACCGATCGCTGCCGCACCCCAATACACTCGTCCATTCGGCATGATCCGATTGAAGAGGGTAAAGGCCCCCCAAAGGAGTAAGAAGGAGATGATTAACGGCCCATTCCCGCTAATAAATTCAATGATTTCCTCGCCCATCGGCAGGCGGATTAAAAAGTCACCCACCCAGGAGGTACTGTGGCCAATCGCCCCGGCAATCGACGACACGGATAACATCGTTAAAGAGGTCGCTCCGACTAGGAAGAAGAGAATTAAAAAGAGTAAATAATTTACGCACCGCTTATACCAATGTCGCCCCACGCGTAATCCCCAGATTCCATTCAGCGCATCTTCGACCCGACTCAACATCAGCACCGCTAAAGCTAAAATAAAAAATAAACCAATGAGCCCCGCTTCGCTGCTCGCTGCATTCGCCAAGAGTTGATCTACCATCTTATCTAAATTTTCACTGATGTCGTGTAACTTCTGCGTGGGTTCGCCACCACTTGAATTTTTTGCAGACAGAGTTTTTAAATTCGATGCATTGATTTGCGGAGCAATCCATTGAATCGAAGCGACGACAGATTTTTTTGCTAAGTTATCTTCGCTGCTGTTTGGTTGAGAAAGAATGTATCCGGAAATAGTAAGCGCGAGGGCGAGGATCGGACCGATCGACATCAACGTGTAATAGGTCAGCGCCGCCGATTGTTGGGGAATACGGTTCTCGCCAATCCCTCGCCAGCTCGTGATGAAGACTCGGCAAACTGCTTTAATTCGCCCACGCCATCCGCGCTCTCTTAAATCCTGCTTGCCCCATAAATTTTTTAGGAGGGAAGGGGAGTTTTTGGTCTCTTCGTCCGCAGAATTTTTGCCCATTATACTGCCTTTCTATTAAATTTTTAATCCTTGAGCAACCTCGCTCATCAGGGCCCATTTTTCGGTGAGTAAGACTAATAACTTAGATTTGAACTTCGCTGATTTTATGCTTTTTTGACGCTAAACCGTCACACTCCGTACCAACCTTAAAAAAATAGTTAAAACCCCCTATTGTGAATAAAGTTTTTTTTGTAAGTGCCCTATGGAGAGTGATTTAAGAAAAAACACTACATACAGTGTTAAATAGTATTTACACCCCCTAGCCCTAGTATAATTTCCTGACATACCAATCACCTAGCGGCCCTTCCGGCCTCTAATCAAACCCTTTTCTCTAACTACTAAAATTTATGGAAACCATCACCGTAAAAGTCGGACCAAAAACATTCATCCTCGATAAAGCTAAAGCGGAAGAGGCATTTAAAAACAAACAAGTCATCAACGGTCGTGAGTCGATGTTCTTTAACATTCTCCCACTCAAATATCAGTGGGCGTATGATCTTTATAAAACGATGAAGGCTAACCACTGGGAACCAGAAGATGTTCCTATGGGTAAAGACTGCGAACAATGGCGCGAAGGTTCTGGTGCGATTACCGAAATCGATCGCTGGATTATCAAAATGGCCATTGGTTATTTTTCTGCCGCTGAAGGTATTGTGGGTGATAATATTATTCACGTCGTTCGTGAAGTCGTCACCGCTCCTGAATTAAAATTAGTTTTAGGTCGTCACGCACACGAAGAAAATATTCACGCCGACTCTCTCGTGTACATGGTCTCGTCACTCGGCATTAATCCACACGAGTGTGAAGCGATGTTCGAAGATATTCCAACCATCGCGAAGAAGGCCGCCTTCGTCGTCAATAATTCTCGCGCGCTCCGCCGGAAGCTCGACCTCACTAAACTCGAAGACAAGCAGGCCCTCGCCCACAATATGTTCCTCTTCGGTCAGTGCATGGAAGGTACTCAATTCTACGGACTCTTCGGTATGGTGCTTTCTCTCGCCCGCCAAAATAAATTCCCAGGTATCGGACAAATGTTCCGCTACACATTGCGCGATGAGTCCAACCACATCGATCTCTTCCGCCAACTCTTACTAGAGTTAGTAAAAGAAAATCCAGATATCTGGACTGAGTCATTCCGCGAAGAACTTCGTCAACTCATGGCCACCGCCGTGAGCCTTGAAAAAGACTTCATCCGCGATTGCCTCCCCGTGAACGCCCTCGGCCTTTCTTCAAAGGAATTTGAGCAATATATTGATTATATTGCCGATCGTCGCCTTAGAAACTGTGGTCTCGAACCCTTGGTTTCTCCAGCGCCCGTCAATCCATTCCCTTGGCTTTCGGAAATGATGGACCTCAAAAAAGAACAAAACTTCTTCGAGGGACGCGTCACTGAATATCAAAAATCAGCTGCCTTAGAAAAAGTCGACGACGCCGACCTGTAATTGTTCGTGTGACAAATTACGCATTACCCCCTCGATGCGTAGTTTGGCACGGTTTCTGTTCTTACCCTCCATCCTCTTAAACTCTCCCTCCCCAATTATTCAGGCCACCGCCTGAATGCCCTACACTTTCGACTCCTCTCTAAAACCAAACTCTCTTTCCACTCAATATGAATCCTGAATCCCCTTTCTACCGCGAAGACATCGCCCTCAAAAACGCCATCCGCACTCCCGCGAATGCGAAGCCACGTTTTAACTGGCGCGAATCTTTGCCGGCCGTCGCCGCCGGTGCTGCCCCTGTTCCAGCCATCGCTGGATTCGACCACGGTCGCATCGCTGAAATCGTCGGTATCGCGCTGACTGATCTTTTACTCTCGCGTGAGATCACCGATATTTTCACCGAACAAAATCGTAACTTCGTCGCTGCGGTAGCTAAACAAGTTTCTGAATCCGTCAGCGATCTCGTTTTAAAAACCGATGGCCTGATTACCGAAGCACAAATTATCCCGATTATCGAACAAGCGCTCATTCAGCATAATCGCCACGACGTCGCCAAAAGTTTGGTCTGCTCATCGGGTTATATTTCCCTTCCTGGCAGTGTTGAAGTGAAAGCGCGTCTGATGCGTCGTAATCACCAGATGGTGCCCTGGAATCAGTCCAAAATCGATATTGCGATTCGCAAATCATTTCTCTCCCTAGGCTTCGATTCGAGCCCCGCTGAGTTAGTAGCCACCGCCGTTTCCTACCGTGTTGCTGAATTGAAAGTGAACATCATCGGTATCGAAGAAGTTCAAGACATCGTCCAAGCGGAGTTAATGCGCCAAGGTCACTTCAAAGTCGCCGAAGCCTACATTCTTTATCGCGCCGAACGCACACGCGCCCGTGAGATTGAAGCCACTCAGCCAATCGTTTCAGATGATCGTCAAGAATCGATGCTTTTGGTTAAGGCGCCTAACGGTTCAACTTACTTATGGAGCGGTGACGATTTACGTAAGCGTGTTTCCTACGCAGTGACTGGATTAAATCTCTCGCTCACGGTTGATGAAATCGAACTCGAACTCCGTCGTGGTTTATTCAACGAAATCACCGAGCCAGAATTACGTAAGACGATCGAACTTAATTCTAAGACGCTTATCGAGCGCGATGCTGACTTCGCTAAGTTTGCGGGTCGTCTCTTACTGACCTACATCTACGAAGAAGTATTAGGCTGGAGCATTCTTAAAGATGGCGTTTCAAAACTCCAAGAATTCCACCGCTTTAAATTTGCCGCCTATATTGAGCGCGGTATCGAAATTGGTCGTCTCACTCCCGAACTCCGTCGCTACAACTTAGCGAAACTCGCCGAGGCTCTTGATCCGATGGCCGATATGGAGTTCGAATTCTTAGGCGTTCAAACTCTCTACGATCGCTATTTAATCATCGATAAAACCAACAAGATTGCCCGTCGTTTAGAGACTCCGCAGTTCTTCTGGATGCGTGTGGCGATGGGTCTTTTCCTTCGTGAAGAAAAGGGCCGTGAAGATTGGGTTGTTCGTCTGCACAATCTCTACAAGTCACGCCGCTTCTGTAGCTCGACTCCTACGCTCTTCAATTCCGGTACTCTCCACAGTCAGCTCTCCTCGTGCTATCTCTATAAGGTAGATGACACGATTGAATCGATCATGGTTCGTGGTATCGCAGAAAATGCTTTCCTCTCTAAATGGGCAGGTGGCTTAGGCGGTTCGTGGACAGCCGTTCGCGGAACGGGCTCGCACATCAAAGGAACCAACGGCGAATCCCAAGGTGTCGTTCCATTCCTCAAATTACACAACGACCAACTCGTCGCAGTGAACCAAGGCGGCAAGCGCCGTGGCTCGGGTTGCGCTTACCTCGAAGCTTGGCACAGTGACTTCGAAGATTTCTTAGAACTCCGTCGTAACACTGGCGATGACCGTCGTCGTACGCACGACATGAACACGGCGAACTGGATTCCTGACTTATTCATGAAGCGCCTCAAGTCACGTGGTGACTGGACCTTGTTCAGCTCACACGAAGTGGCCGACTTACATGAAACTTACGGTGCCGATTTCGAACGTCGCTACGAAGCCTACGAACAACAAGCGCGCGAAGGTAAGATTTTCGCTCGCACTCTTCCTGCCCTCGAGCTCTGGAAGAAAATGTTGGGTATGATTTTTGAAACCGGCCATCCATGGATGACTTTCAAAGACCCTTGCAACGTCCGTTCTCCTCAAGATCACGTAGGCGTCATTCACTCCTCGAATCTTTGCACCGAAATCACCCTCAACACCAGTGCTGATGAAACTGCAGTCTGTAACTTGGGTTCAATCGTGTTGGATTCGCACTTAGATGCGGATGGCAATATCGACCACGCCCGCCTAGCTGAAACCATTTGCGTCGCCGTTCGTGCTCTCGATAACGTCATCGATATCAACTTCTATCCGACCAAGGCCGCTGAAGTTTCCAATATCCGTCACCGTCCGATCGGTCTCGGTGTGATGGGTCTGCAAGACTGTCTCTATCGTCGCGACACTTCATTCGCCTCGGATGCAGCCGTTGAGTTTAACGACGAAATCATGGAAGCCGTGGCTTACTACGCTTACGAAACTTCGTCCGACCTCGCTGCTGAGCGCGGTGCCTACAGCACTTACAAAGGCTCCAAGTGGGATCGCGGTTTACTTCCCCAAGACACCGTCGATCTTCTCGAAGCTGAGCGCGGCGAGCCGATTGAAGTTAAGCG
>JBAXIK010000074.1:0-6114 GCA_037138415.1 Opitutia bacterium
GCTCGTAAGCATCGTTCAGGTATGATTCTCGAGCATGTGACATGTGCCCGTAAATTCCGCCTAAAACATCGTCCGCCAGAATAACCGGAGGGGTGGGGGTGCGTAGTTCGTCGCGTTTTAATCGACCCAAGCAAAGCGCCAAAACGAGGAGTCTTTGCTGACCTTCGGAGGCGAAATCCGCAGCGTCTTGATTTTCGAAGAGAACGTTAAAATCATCTTTCTGAGGTCCGCGTAAGGTGGTGCCAGTAATTTTTTCAGAGGGACGATTTTTTTCCCAGAGCTCGGCCAGCGACTCGATCGGACTATCGGCTTGGAAAATAAGATCGGCACCTTTGTTAGGAAAACCTGAACGCGTACAGGTTGCACGCAACGTCTCAGCGAGTTCTGGAACTACCGCTACGCGCGTTCGATTTATAATCACTGCCGCAGCAATCATGATTTTTTCGAACGCTCGCAATTCATCATCGGATGGTCTCTCCATTTTCAATAACGCATTTCTACCTTCAAGCGCGCGTTGGTAATCACGGACCGCATTAAGATAAATGGCATCGGTGCTCCCAATCGCTGCATCCAGCCAGCGGCGTCGATTAGAAGGCTGTCCGCGAATTAATCTTAAATCGTCAGAACAAAAAACTACCGTCGGAAATTGTCCTAAGTGTTGTGATACTGAACGAACGGGAGTATTATTCACGACGGCCTTACGTGATCCCTTGGCTAATTGAATTTCGACCACCTGTTCGCCCGAGCTATCCATGATATCCAGTCGGACGCGTGCTTCTTTGCAGTCTTTGCGGATGAGTGGGGTGATTTCGTTCGTACGAAAGGAACGAAAGGTGGAAACCAGGCCTGCCGCTTCCAATAGATTAGTTTTTCCTTGGCCGTTATCGCCCATTAGGAAAACGTGATTATTGTCCGTATTTACATCCGCAAAAACCAAGTTTCTGAAGTCTACCGTGCGAATGCGGGTAATGCGCATAACTACTGCGGAATCTCAATTGCAACGCCCACCACTAGTTTAGAGGGATTTTTGATCTTAGTTTTATTGGCGTTATAAATTTCAGTCTTTCTTGTATCGGTGCCGTAAAATTTTCGGGAGATAGACGAAAGAGTGTCGCTTGCTTTAATGATATAGGTGGTCGAGGTCTTTGTGCCAGTTGAAACTATTTTGGAACTCCCCGTTGAGCCTGAATTAGAGACGGGTAATTCGTTGACTTTGTTGATTCGAGAAAGTTCAGCGACTTCGCGTTTTAATTTTTCGTTTTCGGATTTTAATTTTTGAAGCTGGGAATATTGATCGGTCGAACCAGCGGCATCAGGTTCGAGTGGACGGCCAGGGATTTGTTCGAGATAAAGTTTTTCGGCGGTTTTAATCATCTGTCGAACAATTTTACTTTGATCCGAGGTAGGCTTTAGACGGATGTACTCGTTGAAATGATAAACGGCGGGTAGCGGGTCTTTCAAATCGATATACATGCGGCCGGCTTCGAGGTGCGACTCGGCGGCACCTTTACGTGAATCGATGACACGTAAGAAACATTCGAGTGCGCGGCGCGACTCATGTTGTTTTTCATAGGTGAGACCTTGACGAAATTCTGGATCATCGAGTTCAAGCGTTCTCGCACCGGAGTCCTTGTTGTCACCACAACCCACAACTAAGAGAACAGACGCCATTAAAACCCAAGGTAAAGTGACTGAATGTTTACGAGACATGCTGAGTCAGCATTTCGATGTACTATTCTAAACTCAATCTAAAATCATTCCTTCAATGCTTTAGCTAGGGCGGTATCGAGTTTAGGTGAGTTAAATTTAAAACCAGATTTTAAGGCGACTTCGGGCATGACGGCGAGGTCGGCGAGGAGAGTTTCCTTCCCCATTTGGCCGAATAAAGTAGATACCAGCCAAGTCGGCATAGGGATGCATGTTGGACGTTTTAGAACCCGCCCGAGTTCATGGGCGAAGGCCATTTGCGTCACTGGGTGTGGGGCCACCGCATTGACTGCGCCTTGTATTTTGTCATTTTGTACAATCCAAGTGATCAGCGAGGCTAAATCGCCCAGACGAATCCAGCTAATATGCTGGGTGCCAGGCCCAATCCTTCCACCCAAACCGGCCACGAAGGCGGGGAGCATCGTTTTGAGCGCTCCACCTGAAGCGGCCAAGACGAGTCCAGTTCTTAAGTGTACGGTTCGAATACCGGCTGCTTTAGCGGGAGCGGTTGCCGCTTCCCAGGCTTCGGTGACTTCGCCTAAGAAGCCTTGACGCGACACGAGTGACTTTTCGGTCAAAATTTCCTTGGGACGATGAAAGCCGTAACGATTTATACCAGAAATAGAAATAAATACTTTGGGAGGATTTCTTAATTGAGCCAAAGTCTCGGCCAGCATTGCAGTGCTTTCGGTACGGCTCAGAAGAATCCGGCCCTTGCTCGCCTCTGTCCAACGTTGCGCGATGGGCTCACCTGCAAGGTGAATAACGGCGTGTGCATCCTCTAAAAAATCTTTATCAATCCAGCCCGATGCGGTGTCCATCGACATCGGACCTTTTTGGCGGGACTTAAAAGGAAATACCGAGAAGCCATCTTCAATTAAAGTACCCCCCACGGCTTTTCCGACGAGGCCTTGGGCACCAGTTAAAATAACTCGGGGGGTGGAAGTGATCACAATATTTATTTTAATAACATGATTATCGACATAATTACCATGACTAAATCTTCGATGAGAGTGATGGTCGACATGGGTAAATTTAGGCTCGTCCCCAGGCAGGCGCACGGAATTTGTTTATTTTGTCGCAAAGCATTGATGACGCCTAAACTGCCGAAGCCCATCAATACGACCGAACCCCAGAGTGCATACTCTATCTGATATCGATAAAGAAAAGCAAACCCGAGTAGTAATTCAAGAAACGGATAAATTAAACCATAAGACGACCATTTTTGTGCGAGTAAATCATAGGTTGAAAATGCTGACTTAAATCCCGCTAAGTCGAAAAGCTTGAACGAACCGAAGACGATGAAAAATCCAGCCATGAAATTTAACATGAAGGCTCCGCGGTCTGGCCAACTTTGTAACGACACTAAAGTAATCATCGTCACGATTACTAAAAGCGGTTGATAGGTTTTAAACCAAGACCTCACTTCCATGTCTGCTGCCTTAACCATTCTCTAATGATGGACCTCAACCTAGAATAATCTACAGTAATCAGTCCCTTGTAACCACTAAGACCCAGGGCTTAGGCTGGTGGGCTGTATAACCTATCTTTTCGACGCTATTCCCGTCTTTTTCACACTTCTCGGCAAACTTCTCGACTACTTGAGACTCTTCTTTTCCACCAGGGTGTCCGGTATAAGCGACGCAGATGAGTCGTCCGCCCGTTTTTAATTCATTAAAGGCCGACTGTAATGCCGTACTTGTACTTTCAGGATGAGTGATAATTTTCTGATCACTACCTGGAAGATAGCCCAAATTAAAAAGGGCGACGGATATTTTTCCACGGTGTGACTCAGGCAAGGCTGTTGAAATTTCTGCGTGGGAAAGATGATGGAGTGTTACTCGATTGATTAAACCTGAAGCTACTAAAAGTTTTTGGGTCGATTCAATGGCCTCCGCTTGAATGTCGAAAGAATGTACCCAGCCCGTTGGACCGACTGTTTGTGCTAAGAAAGCAGTGTCGCGACCTTTTCCTGCAGTGGCATCTATGGCAATATCACCGAGGTTTAAAACTTCACTGGCGAGAGCTTGGGCGCGTTCAGTGACGCGAATGGGGATTACGGTAGCCAAGGGAATTTTCCAAAGTTTGGTGGACGTTTTTCGTTCCACGCTTTTCTACCTTCATCGCCTTCTTCCGATAAATAGTATAGAAGGGTGGCGTTTCCAGCGAGTTCTTGGATGCCGGCTTGTCCATCGAGCTCGGCATTAAAGGCTGATTTAAGGCAGCGAATCGCTAAAGGACTCTTCGTCATGATTTCTTGTGCCCACTTGATACCTTCGTCGTCTAATTGATCGTAAGGCACGACAGTGTTGATGAGACCCATCTCGAGGGCTTGGGTGGCATTGTACTGTCGGCAGAGAAACCAAATCTCACGCGCTTTCTTTTGCCCCACATGACGTGCGAGATAAGAAGCACCAAAGCCACCATCGAAACTTCCGACGGTCGGTCCGGTTTGTCCGAAGACCGCATTGTCGGCTGCGATGGTTAAATCGCAAATCACATGGAGCACATGTCCGCCGCCGATGGCATAACCCGCGACGAGTGCGATGACTACTTTTGGCATGGAGCGGATCAGACGCTGCAAATCTAAAACGTTGAGACGTGGCACGCCGTCTTTACCGACGTAGCCGCCGGTTTGGCTGCCACGAATTTTTTGATCTCCGCCAGCGCAGAAAGCAAATTTACCATCGGTTTGAGGGTTGGCACCGCGAAGCAGAACAACGCCGATACTTTCATCGTCGCGGGCATCGTTAAATGCTTTGATCATTTCCGCGACGGTATCGGGTGTGAACGCGTTACGTCGATCGGTCCGATTAATCGTCACGCGGGCGATACCTTCGGCTTTCTCGTAAATAATATCGGTATAGTTACCGTGTTTTATCCACTTTAGTGTGGGTTGCATGGGCCTACAGTGAGGGGTTAAAGAATAATTTCCAATGAATAAGAGAGGGGACGCTTGAAAATTTGCTCTAACCCATCCAGTTTTAGGTATGCGTGAATTAACTAAGGAACAAATTTCGAAGGTTTCTCAATGGGTCGCCGAGGGGGCGTCGCTTTCTGTCATCCAAGGAAAAATTTCAACTGAGCTGGGTATTTCGATGACGTTTTTGGACGTCCGCTTCTTGGTCGACGACTTAAATCTCACTCTCCAAGAAAAAGAAGAGCCGAAGAAACCTGAAGAAGTTGTGGCGGCGACTGATGAGGCATTGCCAACCGAAGCCGTTCCTGCTGATGCCGCCGCGGGCGTGAGGGTGGAAGTGGATACCATTTGTCGTCCGGGCACGATGGTCAGTGGCAATGTTACTTTCTCCGACAGTCAAAAAGCTGATTGGTATTTAGATATGGAAGGCCGACCTGGGCTTGTGCCGCGCACGCAAGGATATCGTCCGACCCAAAATGATATCGTGGACTTCCAACAAAAGTTGGATGCCGCTTTGCGTCAGTCGGGATTCTAAGCGCGCGATTTTAATATCGCTTCCGCAATCGTAAAATCACTCGGGCGAGTGAGCTTAATATTTACATCGATATTTTCTACTAAAGATATTTCTTGTCCGATGGTAGCCACGGCTGAACTGTCATCGGTAACTTTTTCACCCGTCGCATTTACTTTACGATAGGCCTTGAGAATCACGGAGGTGCGAAATACCTGGGGCGTTTCCGCGGTCCAGACGAGTGAGCGATCGGGAGATGTCTCGACTGCATTGCCCGTCTTTTGGGCAATCTTTATGGTATCTGCGGCTCTCCCTGCAAGAATAGCTGCGCCAGACTTAAGTGCTTGGGCTCGTACTAAATTTATCGAAGCAGGGGTAATTAGTGGACGAGCTCCATCGTGAATGTGGACCAAGCCTGGGTGGTCGGCACAGGTTTCGAGTGCAGCGAGTACGGATGCTTGGCGACTCTCACCGCCTAGCACATATTCAACTTTCCAATTGGGAAAATTGAAGGTCGCATACGCTGTTTGTATTTTTTCTAATTGTTCAGAGTCGCGATAGGTAATAACAACTTTTTCAATTTTCCCTGTCGCGTAGAATGCATTGAGTGAATAGAAAAACACCGGCTTACCCAGGAGTTTTGCGGTAATTTTATCATCCACGACTTTTTGCATCCGTCGGGCTAACCCCGCGGCGAGCAATACAAGTATGTCGCCAGATTTACTCATGGAGTCTCTCCGATTTCTCGGCAAATTTTGATGGTTTCAGCGACGGGATCCGTTGCTTTTAAAATCGGGCGGCCGACGACGATGAAGCTCGCACCCGCTCGTGCAGCTTGAATGGGCGTCATGACGCGATTTTGATCATCGGCTTTGCCGTCGGGATAACGAATGCCAGGTGTGACTAAAAGGGGTTTAGGTCCTAATTCATTTCTGAGTAAGGGTAATTCTAAAGGAGAGCAGACGCACCCATGAAC
>JBAXIK010000075.1:0-6080 GCA_037138415.1 Opitutia bacterium
CAAAAAGCGTGGACTCAAACTCACCCACATTTTAATCACTCACGGACACTGGGATCACATGTGTGATGCGCATGCATTTGCGACGGCAGGAGCGCAAGTTCTGGCCCATGAAGATGACCAGCAAATGATTGAAAACATTGAGGCTTATCGCAATCGGTACCAAGCTATGATGCCCTTTTTAACGGAAGAAGATTTTCATTCCTGCAAGGTGACACAGTGGCTTAAACAAGATGATTCGTTCAATACACTCGGTAAAAAATTTGAGGTTCGTCACGTCCCTGGACACTGTCCCGGAAGTCTACTGTTTTACTGTGCGGAGGAAAAGTTAGCCTTCACCGGCGATGCTATTTTTAATGGCTCGGTTGGGCGTACCGATTTACCCAATGGCGATTGGAATCAGTTATTAAAATCGATACGCGAACAAATTTATACTTTGCCAGAAGACACAAATTTACTTCCAGGACACGGCGGCAAGACATCGGTCGGCAAAGAAAAGAAAACTAATCCTTACGCACGGCCTTAATTTGTGGCGACACCCTGCCCCCATTTACCGTTTGGTGCTAGGAAATTATCTTGGCGCGAACTCAATGCCTTACGCGATGATCAAGGCGAAGAACTTTACCTACTCTGCTTAGAATACGGACAACAGTTATGGCTGGATAATTTACCGGCACGGGCGCTTTTAGCGGTGGATCGGGCGCTGTATTGCAACGTACCTGCCGATGCGGAATGCCTAAAACAGTATCCGCTGCCGTATGCCGTGATCGGCTGGTTAGTCAGTCAGCCCACTGAACAATTTACCGGCAATGCACGGGTTCATTATCAACACTTAGCTGATCGCGTGAAGGGCGAAAGAGCGTTGCAAAAGAAATGGCGGGCGTGGGCGGCGTGGGCGATTACTAGGCAGGTGCGACCCGATTTAGCGGCCGATCCAGAGCATGCTGTAACCGAGCCTACGCACAGAGAAATCAAGCAAGCACTGCAAGATCACGGCATTAAAGGTGAAGTCGAGGCTTGGGAAAAGGCGATCGGATAAATTACTTCAAACGCTTGAAGACCAGCGAAGCGTTGTGACCACCGAAACCTAAATTATTGGAAATCGCGACGTCGACTTTCATCGTACGAGCCTTGTTAGGGATGTAATCTAAATCGCAATCAGGATCTGGATTTTCGTAATTGATAGTCGGAGGAACGATACCGTTGTGGATAGCGAGAGCGCAGACTGCGGCTTCGATTCCACCAGCGGCACCGAGCAAGTGACCGGTCATCGACTTCGTGGAAGAGATGGCAAGTTTGGGAGCTAAATCTCCGAAGGAACGTTTGATAGCGAGAGACTCACAACGATCATTGATCGAGGTCGAAGTACCGTGGGCGTTGATATAATCTACTTCAGATTTTTGGATACCGGCATCGGCGAGAGCACGGTCGAGACAGAGAGCGAGGCCTTTGCCTTCTTGGTCTTGTCCGGTGATATGGTAAGCATCGCAAGTCGCACCATAGCCAGCGAGTTCGCAGTAAATACGGGCACCACGGGCTTTGGCATGTTCGAGTTCTTCGATGACTAAAACGCCTGAACCTTCGCCCATAATAAAACCATCGCGTAATTTATCGAAAGGACGTGAAGCCTTTTCTGGGGTGTCATTAAAGTCGGTGGACATCGCCTTCATATTACAGAATCCGGCGTAGGCTAAACGGGTAATGGTCGCTTCAGAACCCCCTGAAAGCATGACATCGGCGTGGCCATCGCGAATATGGCGCAAGGCTTCGCCGAGAGAGTGAGAACCTGAAGCGCAGGCAGAGACGACGCCGAAGTTTACGGACTTAGCTTTGAACTCGATTGCCACTACGCCTGAAGCGATGTTGGCGATTAAGGAAGGAATCGTAAAAGGTGAGACGCGAGAAGGACCACGCTCGATGAGGACACGCGCTTGGTTTTCGATGGTTTCCATTCCGCCGATACCCGATCCGATGATTACACCGAAGCGTTCGGAATCGATTTTGTTAACGTCGAGCTTAGCGTCTTCAACAGCCATGCGTGAAGCGGCGACGGCGTATTGGGTGTAGCGATCGTTACGTTTCGCTTCTTTCGGATCCATGAATTTACCAGGATCAAAATCTCTAATTTCGGCGCCGACCTTCGAAGGAAAATCAGTAGGGTCGAAACGTGTGACGCGTGAAATACCGGAGCGACCCTTTAGTAAAGAGTCCCAGAAGATTGCAGTGTCGGGACCAAGAGACGTGAGACAACCAATGCCTGTTACGACTACTCGGCGAGGATTGCTTGGTGTGCTCACGATTACGGGCGGATGGCCCGTCAGAATTATTTGGTGGCGTTGGCCTTGATATACTCGATCGCGTCGCCCACGGTCTTCATGGACGCAGCTTTTTCTTCAGGAATTGAAGCGATGCCAAACTCGTCTTCAAAAGCCATGATGATTTCTACGAGGTCGAGCGAATCGGCCTTAAGATCAGTTTGGAAGCCAGCGGCGGCAGTGACCTGCTCGGCGTTGACGCTCAACTGTTTAACGATGATGTCGGTGACACGTTTTTCGATATTTTCAGGCATGGTAAAGGTCGGTTTTGTTGGTTTTTAGGTGTCAGATAGCCATTCCTCCGTCAACAGAAAAGACCTGTCCGGTGATATAACCCCCCTCTTCAGAGGCTAAAAAGTCCACCATGGCGGCGATATCTGAGGGGGCGCCGAAACGGCCCAGAGGAATGACGCCTAAAATCTTCTGTTTAATCTCATCGGTGAGTTCACCCGTCATATCCGTTGTAATAAACCCAGGGGCGACGGCGTTGGCGGTGATGCTACGACCAGCGAGTTCGCGGGCGAGCGTCATGGTCAAACCATGAAGTCCGGCTTTAGCCGAAGCGTAGTTGGCCTGCCCGGCGTTACCTTGAACACCCGTCACTGATGAAATGCTGATGATACGACCCCAGCGCTTTTTGGTCATCGGGCGAACAAGACCTTTCACCCAATAAAAAGCGGATGAGAGATTCGTGGAGATGACATCATTCCAATCTTGATCGGACATCGCCATGACGAGTTTGTCGCGCGTGATGCCGGCGTTGTTCACTAAAATTTCTACAGCACCGAATTCGGCGTTAATCTGTTCGCAAGCTTTAGCCACAGCAGCGGCGTCGGAGACATCGACTTGAAATGCTTTCGCTTTTTGACCCTTCGCGATGATGTCGTTAGCAACGGCAATGCAGGTTTCGGATTTAGAGACGCAAAGTACAGTGTGACCATGAGCGGCGAGACGTTCGGCGATGGCTTTGCCGATACCACGACCGGCACCAGTGACTAAGGCTACACGAGGATTGTGCGTGAGATGCATTAGTATTTAAGTGGAGGGAAACGGGTGTTTAGGCAAGTGACGAATTTAAGGAAATAAGTCTGAAATGCTCAGTAAATATCACGTTGGTAGCGTCCTTCTTTCTTGAAATGCTTAACCCACTCGACCGCTTCCTCGGGTGACATCTTACCTTGTTCGGAAACGATTTGATGGAGAGCGGCGTCGACATCCTTCGCCATGCGTTTCGCGTCACCGCAAACATAGAAATAAGCGCCTTCAGAAATCCACTTCCATAACTCGGCTGCATTTTCGCGCATCCGATCTTGAACGTAGATTTTTTCGACTTGGTCGCGTGAGAACGCGAGGTCGAGTCGGGTCAACACACCCGATTTTAAATAATCGGCCCACTCATCCGCATAAAGAAAGTCGTGGTCCTTCCGTTGCTCACCAAAGAACAACCAGTTGCGACCTTTCGCACCGCGGGTGGCTCGATCCATCACGAAACTACGGAAAGGGGCGACGCCCGTACCAGGTCCAACCATGATGATGGGCACCGAATCGTCGGCGGGTAAACCGAAGTGAGAATGAGCAACAAAGACAGGCACCTCAGGGGTGTTTAACTCAATACGTTCAGCCAAGTAAGTGGAACAAACCCCTTCTCTCTTTCGTCCATTGGTTTCATAACGTACAACCGCGACGGTGAGATGAATTTCGTTGGGATATTTGGATGGGGCGGAAGAAATCGAATACAAGCGCGGCATGAGCTTGCGTTGGTGTTCAACTAATTCTTGAGCGGATATTTTAGCGGAAGAAAATTCTGTTAAGAGATCGACGTATTCGTGCTGCTCGATCCAGGATTTCTTTTTTTCGGGATCTGTTTCCGCAATTCGAGAAGCGAGGTTTGCTTTCTGTGCTTCGTCCGTCGCGCGATCATGGAGAAATTGAACAAACTTATAAGTGGGGTGATTTAAAGATAAGCGATGGGTGAGAGCCTCTTTTAAAGTAATCGTAGCGACGTCTTTAGGAATCGTGACGGACTCGGTACCGCTAAAACCTGTGGCCTTAAGCAAGGCGGCGACAGCGTTAAGATTATTAGAAGGAAAAACACCTAGTGAATATCCGCAAGTGTAGGACAGGCCGCTGCCTTCGATTGAGACGGAGAAATGTTGAGTGTCTTTGAGACTACCTGCGGAGCTCAGACGTCGACGTTCCACAAGTTTGGCGTGGAATGGGTTGTTTTTATCGTAAACAGCGGACATAATAAAAGGGTTGGGTTAAAGCGGGCTTAGGTGCAATTCCTATTATTTAAGGCTTAATTCTCGAAGAGCATACCGATTTCTTTTTGTGAAAGTGGGCGACAATCACCGGTGGGCATTTTTCGAAGAACCAAACTGCCGATTTGGAAGCGGCGAAGAATCTTCACGTGGAAACCAAAAATTTCAAAGAGACGTCGAATTTCGCGCTTACGACCTTGGTCCAAGTGGACTTCTAATTGCTTGGGGTTTTCGGGATTACGAATCACTTTCTTAAAGCGTAAACGCTCGCCCTCTTCCATCGCACCTTTGATCAACTTAGGCGTGAGCTTCGGATCGTAGTCACGATTCAAGTGAACTTCGTAACGTTTGATGACTCCGCCAGAGGGATGCATGACTTTATTAGCCAAAGCACCGTCGTTGGTTAAAAGTAAAAGCCCTTCGGAATCTTTATCCAGGCGACCCACGCAGAAGAGTCGAATGGTTTTGTATTCTGGCGGGACCATTTCGAAAACCGTGTGGCCGCCGTGAGAGTCATCGTTCGTGCATAAAAAACCTTTCGGCTTATTCATCATTAAAACTACGTTACGAGCCAGAGGTTTAATTTCTTTACCCCGATAGCGCACCACATCGGTTTCCGAGTTAACGGGCTGACCCACAGCGGCGATTTTACCGTTGATGGTAATCGCGCCTTCAGCCACCAGACGTTCGGCGTCACGACGAGAGCAAACCCCAGCTTGGGCTAGGAATTTTTGGATACGCATAGAGTCTTCGGTCGACACCCCTATGGCATAGAGCCAATCAGGGTCAAAGGGCGAGCCATGAATAAGTTATCTCGCCCTCCCTACACTTTTTATCTTACACAGGGGGTATGAGACTCATTGATGGCAATTTAATCGCCCAGGAGGTTCTCGCGGAAATCAAAGCGCGAGTGGCCCGGCTGGCGCCTATCATTCCCCATGTAGCATTTATCCGCGTGGGTGAAGATCCGGCTTCAGTCTCGTACGTGACCAAGAAACAGAAGACCGCAGCCGAAGTGGGTATGCAGGCGAGTATAAAAGTTTTTCCTGAGACCGTCACCCAGGCTGATTTATTTAAATATATCGACGCACTCAATGCCGATAGCTCCGTGCACGGTATCTTAATTCAAGCTCCGTTACCTAAACATTTATCAGAAACCGAAGTATTTAATCGAGTCGCATCGCAGAAAGACGTCGATGGCTTTGGCACACTGAGCATTGGTAAATTAGTTCAAGAAATTCCAGGTGCATTTGCCGCCTGTACTCCTGCGGGCGTGATTGAATTATTAAAACGTTCCAAGATTGAAACTAGTGGTAAACATGCCGTGGTTGTGGGGCGTTCTTTAATTGTAGGTAAGCCCGCTGCTATTTTACTTATTTCTAAGGCATGCAATTGTACGGTCACCATTACCCATTCGCAGACTAAGGATTTGTCGGCGATTGTTCGTCAGGCCGACATTGTGATTGCGGCGATCGGTAAACCCAAATTTATTACGGCTGATATGATT
>JBAXIK010000076.1:0-6046 GCA_037138415.1 Opitutia bacterium
ATCGGCTAATACAGATGTGACCATACCTGCGAAGGGTAGGAGTCCGAAGAAACTTAAGCTGGCAACCGCGGAAACGCGTCCACGAATTTCTTCGGGGGCACGTTCCTGAATGACGATATTACTATTGCCAATGAGTGTTGAAACACCGAGCGCTAAGCAGACGAGGGATCCTGCTGCCCACAGAAAAATATCAGCTCGGCTTAAACTGAAAAGCGCTGTGCAGATTAAAGTAACGGCCAGAATGATTAGATTAGGTCGCCATTTATGTTTAACAAAGGGCACGGTAATCGAACCCGTGAGTGAGCCGATTCCAGAACTTAACATCAGCCACCCGAGTTGTTGGGGTTCTAAGTGTAAAGTATACTTAGCGTAAAGTGGGAGCAGAATAATCATCACCGGGAAAACAAACACGGTGTTCGTTGCCATGAGTAAAATCATGGCGAAACTGGGTCGATCATTGAACACGTGACGAAAACCCTCCCCGATTCCGTGTTTACGTTTTTCTTCCTGAGCTACTGTGCCTTTCGCTCTTTTAGGTAGAGTAATTAGTGCAATCATTAATGCGAGGAATGAAATCGCATTAATATAATAAGCAAAGGAGGCGCCGTAGTGACCCACAATAAAACCAGCGATGGCTGGTCCGATTAAGCGTGTGCCGTGAAAGACTGCCCGATCAACAGCAATCGCTTTGGCAACGTTGGCTCGACCGACTAATTCGGGAACTAATGCCGACGCCGCAGGCATTTCAAAGGCACCCGATATTCCCAATAGAAATGAGGCGAGAATGATATGCCAGATTTGGATATCTCCTTGAGCCACTAAATAACCTAAAAGCAGTGAGAAGAAAATTTGAACCACTTGGCAGATTTGAAGGATGACGCGCTTGTCGTATTTATCGGCATAGAGTCCACCAATCATCGAAAGCGCCAGAACGGGGAGACCGCCTGCTAAATTTACCCAGCCGACCATGACCGCGCTCGTCGTGAGACCAACCACGACCCAACTATGCGCCATGGCCTGCATCCACGTCCCCGTCATGGAAATGGCTTCACCGATAATGTATCGTGTAAACGCCGCATTGGGGAACGGGATAGATTCTTTCGAATCCTCCACCGCTGATGCTGGGTCTACTTCTTGCATTTCCTGCAAGTAAGCCGATGTTGCTAGGGGTACAATCTAAACCGTGTTTATTTTCCTGCGGGGTCACTGGCAGCCCACGCTTTATCGACGACCGGGCGGACTAATTTAACGATTTCTGCATAACCTGCGGCATTAGCATGCATCGCATTATCGCCTTCTTCACGGTAGTAGGACGCAATGGCTTCACCCTTGGCGTTATTCATCACTTTATTATGATCAACGAAGGCGAGATTTTTTCCAGCGGCACAGTATTTTTGGAGAAGATCATTAAACTTATCAAATTCTGCCCAGTGCGTTTTACGTTTGGGTGATTTGAGTCCGGCCATAATTACAATTCCAGTCTTTGGATTCTCTTTACGTATGCGTTCAACATACTGGCGAATATTTTCGACTACAGCTTCAGCACTACTGCCTCCGCCTAAATCATTAGTACCTGCAAAATAGATTACCAGGCGCGGATGATAGGGTAGCGCAATTTGATCCATGGTGGAGAGCACATCCGTGGACTTCGATCCACCAAATCCGCGATTGATTACAGGATACGGTTTAAAGTCTTCATGCGCACTCACCCAAAAGCGAGCAGAGCTTGAACCTGAAATAAGTAAAGCATTTTGGGGCGGAGGCGCCGCTTTGTCTTGCTCAACGAATTTTGCAATATCAGCTGCATAACGATCTTTTCCGCTGACTTTAATAGCGGTTTCTTGCGCACCGAGCCAGGGTGTTACGAAAAGGAGTAAGTAAGTAAATAGTTTCATTAAGGGTGGTAAGTTGGGGCTGGAAAGTAGCCGCTAGGTTTCTATAAGACAATAACGTATGCCCAATGTTCCTGGATTAAGAAGCCCCTATGAAACGGTTAATGGATTCGTCTACTTTCCTCGCATGCTCGATAAGATAAAACTGCATGCCGACGGAAAATTACACGCCGACTTTGTCAATAATCTCGGTAAAGCTTTTGATGATCGTTGCTGCCAATACTTAGGCGTGCCTTACGACGAACTTAAAAACTGGGTACTCGCCAATCCACAGGCCTCCAATGAAGAAGCTTTTACCTGGGCGCAATCACGTGGGCGTAAATTGTCGTCCAATGATATCGATATTTGGAATTCTTTTATGACCAAACGTGGTTGGCGTGATGAAGCAAATGAAACTCTACTGCGTCGACTTAAGGAAAACGGACTGACAGCAGACGCTGGAGTCGACACGATGTTTGATTATATCGAAGTCGATGAAGGCCGAGCTCCGCGTCGGAAAGCACTGTAAAATTTATCTTAGGCGAAGTGTCCAAATCCTCGACTGGTGACCACCAAACCATCAGCTCGAGATTTAATTAATCCAGTTCCCTCAGCGACAACTCCAATACTTTTTAGCGGAGTCTTGGAAAATTGTTTGGTAAAGTTCGCTTCGAGTAAATCGGCCTGTTGGGCGTCGACGGTAAATAGTAATTCATAATCTTCACCGTCTTGTAAGGCATGTTCAATCGCTGGCTTTCCATCAGCTTTTGATAGTTGATGAGCCGCATCCGAAATAGGAAGCGACGTTAAGTCGATAACGGCATCTTGAGTCGGATTGATGAGCCCATGTAAGTCTTTGGCCATACCATCTGATAAATCGGTGCAGGCGGTTACAGTGCTTTGGGCGTTCAGCCATTCACCTTCGGCCAGACGCGGCTCGAAACTTAAATGATGTCCAAGAATAGATCCACCGAGTTTTCCGGTGACAAAAATAACATCTCCGTTATGCGCCGTCTTACGGGTTAAGATTCGATGAGCAAAACCTTGTACGGCTAAAGTTGCTGCGAACGTGCCGGCTTGTACGCGACAAATATCACCCCCGACACAGTGGAGTCCGAATTGATGCGCCGCTTTGCCGACTCCGCGGGCAAAGTCTTCAAGCCAGTCGGAATCCACATCGGGTCCCACTAATAAAGAAAGTAAGGTATCGCTCGGTACAGCGCCCGCTGCCGCTAAATCGCTGAGATTTCGATTTACCAATTTAGCACCCGCTAATGCGCCGGCGGTCGATGAATCAAAATGTCTGCCGAGAATGACGGAGTCGACCGTGCTCACCCGAAATTTTCTCGCCACTCTTTCTTCAAAGATTGCGCAATCTCCGCCCGGACCAGCGGGGAAGGGTGGGCAGGCTTGACCGAGGCTGGTAGTGACTCGACGAATAATTTCTTCTTCGGTGAGTTGTCCGACACTACGGCTTGGCTGACTGGTGATGGCACCCATTCGAAAATTATAACTGGCTTGAGGCATTTGGCGCTAAATAAAGCCAAATGAAAGTATGCAAATTAAAGAGAGCGTGTAAAGCGATGCAGGTGAAAAGACCAAATCGATCACGAATAATACACAGTACCGAGCCAAATGCCATCAGCGGAAAGACTGCAGCGAGATTGCCGTGTACGACGCCGAAAAATACACCGGTAATGATAATCGCATAACCGCGAGGTAACCATCGTTTTAACGAAGGATAAATCATTCCGCGAAAAACGAGTTCTTCAATAATCGGTGCGCCAACGACACAACTAATTCCTAGAAAAACAATCGGACTTATAGGCCCACTCCAGTCGTATTTTGCAATAAAATCGACGAGCGGCTGGATGTCTTCAGGGAGGGGCTGACCAGATTGTTCGCTGAAATAATAAAATAATTTCCAAACTAAGCCCGCACAAAGGGCAATCGCGCAGAGACTGAAAAATTTTTGCCAAAGGCTACGTAAGTCAAAGCTTTGCCAGGCAGACTTGATATCATCGGAAAAAATTTGAACGGGAAGTTGAGGTGCTTCGTTTAAGCTGGCTGATGGAGCAAAGCGTAGTGAGCCAGGGCAAAGATACGCGAAGGTAACTAAAGTAATGGCACCTAAAATCTGTCCGATAAGTTGCGCAAAATAGATCGCCGTGTCGCCCTCCGTGAATAAATTTTTTAAACTAGGAATTAATGTTCCTGGGATTACTGACACGTAGACGAAGAAGCTGATTAAGCCAAAGAGACCATAGATAGCCTGCGATGAGCTTTGCAATTCGCTCGGCTGCTCTTCTCCGTAATGGATAGTGCCTTTGCGAAACATCGCTAGGCCTACGAGGAAAACAATTCCGGTCCAAACAAAGTAGGCGTAGTCTAAATTACCTAAAACTACTTCTTCGTTTAACTCGGCTGACGCCAAAAAATTCATGATTAGACGGGTTTGCTATCTAAGATGACTGCTTTTCCGCCGACGAAGGTAGAATGAATACGGCTCGAGAATGTTTTTCCAATTAGCGGATTGTTGCCCGATTTTGATAACTGATTTTCGGTATTAAACGTCCAAGAAGTCTTTGGATTAATTAAAACGAAATCTGCGGCTGCACCGACGCTTAAGGTTCCCGCTTCAATGCCGAGTACTTTAGCTGGTCCCGTAGTGAGTCGGGTAATCAGCAATTTAATATCTAAATGTCCGGTCGCGACGAGTGCGTCGTAGGCCGCAGAAAAAGCTGTTTCTAAAGTCGCTGCACCGAAAGGAGCTAAGTCGAATTCACAATCTTTCTCGGTACTAGTGCAAGGACAGTGATCGGAACAAATCGCATCAATCGTGCCGTCAATCAAAGCGGCGATGAGGGCTGCTCGATCGGATTCCTCGCGCAGTGGAGGATTTACTTTCAGACGAGTATCATACTGCGCAAGGGCTGCGTCGGTAAGTAACAGATGTAGCACTGAGACTTCCGCCGTGACGGGAAGTTTATTGGCTTTGGCTCGACGAATAATTTCAGCGGAACCAGCGGATGAAATATGTTGAAGGTGAATACGTGCCTTGGTGAGGCTCGCGAGAACGCAGTCGCTCGATACAACAATTTCTTCCGCGGCACGAGGCCAACCGCGAAGTCCAAGACGAAGCGACCAAGTGCCTTCATGCATTTGCGCTCCTTCGGTCATGCTACTGTCCTGACAGTGATCGAGAACGACTAAGTTAAAAGTATTAGCGTACTCTAAGGCACGGCGCATGATTTCATTATTCTGCACACCTGAAGTCGTATCGGTCGCCGCAATAATTCCGGCTTTTTTGAGCGAGCCCATCGGAGCCAAGGCTTTACCTTCTTGCTGTTTGGTCAGTGTACTTGTGGGTAGAACATTCACGACCGCATGCGCATCGCACAGTTCACGAATCAACTGAATGGTGCCAACATTATCAGAAGTGGGAATCGTATCAGGCATTGTGACGACAGTCGTGAAACCGCCTAAAGCTGCGGCGAGAGTGCCCGTGCGGAATGTCTCACGAGCGCTGCGACCTGGTTCACCGAGTCGACAATTCAGATCAATGAATCCAGGGGAAAGAATCAACCCATTGGCTTCAATAACGAGAGCAGTTTTAATTTCATCTGCCGAAAGTTGTGCTACGAATTTTCCGTCTCTAACAAAAACATCAGCAACTTCATCGCGACCATGGGCGGGGTCGATTACGCGGGCACCGCGCACGAGAATATTATTTTTATGATTCATCGTTTGAGGGCGGAGGTGCAGAGGTAAAGAACGGCCATCCGGACGGCTACGCCGTTGCGAACCTGTTCGAGAATGACGGAGCGAGGTCCATCGGCGACATCGCTGTCGACTTCGACCCCTCGATTGATGGGACCAGGATGCATGACCACGGCATTGGGCTTCATCCACGCTGCGCGTTCAGTATTTAGACCGAATTGCGAAGTGTATTCAGCGAGCGAAGGGAAGTGGGTCGTCGTTTGACGCTCGTGCTGAATGCGTAAGAGCATGACCGCGTCAGCGTCAGAAAGTGCGGTTTTTAAATCGTGTACAATGCGAACCTGAGGGAAGGCTTGAGCTAAGGATAACGGCACTAAAGTAGCTGGACCCGCGAGCGTGACTTGTGCACCTAATTTAGTGAGGCAGTGAATATTGGATCGGGCAACGCGACTGAA
>JBAXIK010000077.1:0-5909 GCA_037138415.1 Opitutia bacterium
CCCTCACTGATTACTCATTACACCAACCCGGAAGCTAAAGCTCTGGCACGAATCGCCCAACTAAAACCTTTCAAGGCCGTTCCAGTTCAAGAATCTCAAATCAAATAAACTTTTCGTATCATGATTTCCCCGATGGCCACCACTGAACTCGCCTTTAAATTATTAGCCCCACGTAATACGGACTGGGCTTCTATCCTTCCAGAAATTTCCGTAGCAGGCCTTGCCCTACTCTGCCTTATCCAGGCGATGTTTTTGAATAAAAAACTCAACTGGCTCATCCCTACCACCGCACGCATTGGACTGGGCTTAGTGATTTCAATGTCACTCATTCCTTTCACTCCATGGAATCCTTGCACTGGAGTCGCGACATCTACTTTTTCTGGCTTACTCCAACTCAGTGATGTCACCTGCGGTTTTCGTCTCACCTTTTTAATTTCAGCCCTGCTCACCAGTTTTATTGCCACAAAATTCCTGGAAGAGCGTCACGCTGTAGTCGCCGATTATCACCACGTAGTCTTGGTAATCACCGCAGCATTCATGCTCTTAACTCAGTCGAATCACTTCGTGAGTTTATTCGTGAGCCTCGAAACGGCTGCCGTTGGACTTTATATCTTAGTGGGTTATCTCAGAAAAAGTGATGCCTCACTCGAAGCAGGTGTTAAATATTTAGTCGCGGGCGGATTAAGTTCAGCCCTCCTTCTGATGGGAATTGTTTTAGTTTATGGTTCGCTCGGTGCCACGACTCCCGACTCACTCAACTTCGATCAAATCGCCAAAGCCTTAGCAGCGGGACACGGTACCGCCCTCACCCTCACCGGTGTAGCTCTTATTTTAGGTGGCGCTGCTTTTAAGCTCGGAGCTTTCCCATTCCAAACTTGGATTCCTGATGTTTATCAAGGTGCGCCCACACCTACCACAGCTTTACTCGGTACGGCCTCTAAAGCCGCCGGTGCATTTACATTATTCTTATTAGTCACCGGTCCATTTCAATCACTCGCACCCAAGTTAGCACCGGTCCTAGCCATCACTGCTGTCCTCACATTAGTGGCGGGTAATCTCGCTGCACTCGCTGCAACAGACATCAAGCGTATCATCGCACTCTCTGGCGTATCGCACGCTGGCTTTATTCTCGCTGCCATCACCGGCATTTTAGTCGCTGGTGAAAATGGTGATTATGATACCAACCTCTTAGCTTATTATCTAATCGCTTATACCATCGGCAGTTTCTTGGTCGCTCAAGCTCTCATCTCCATTCCTGCCGCCGAAGATCATCGTCGTCCATTACTACAATTACGTGGCTTAATTCGTCGTTCCCCTGTTCTCGCAGGAGGCTTAGGTTTTGGGATCAGTTCATTAGCGGGCGTACCTCCCTCCATCGGATTCTTCGCTAAATTGTTTATTTTAATATTACTCGCGAAAGTAAAACTTTGGTGGGTATTCGGTGCCGCTCTGCTCAGCGTAGTCGTTAGCATCCATTACTATTTCTCCATCATTCGCGAGGCAGTGGTTAGACCGACTGTCGACAATGAAACCATTGAAACGATTGAAGTATCCGCCACCGCAAAATTTGTCATCGGAGCATTATCCGCTGCGACCATTATCGGCGGCTTATTATTCTTCGTCTAAGAACTCGATTTTTTTCCGCGCGGGTGGTGCTTACGATGAGCTGCACTGAGCGCGGTACGTTCGACCGTAGTATAAATCTGCGTCGTGGCGATATCGGCATGCCCTAACATCTCTTGAATTGAACGTAAATCCGCACCACCTGCTAATAAATGGGTCGCAAAGGCGTGGCGAAGCAAGTGAGGTTTTACAGGTACATCAACTCCTGCTCGACGGGTGGCCTGCTTAACACTTAACCAAAATGTTTTACGGGAAAGGGCTTGGCCGCGCGCACTCAAGAACAGTGCGCTTCCCGTTTTTGGGCGACTGAGCTTAGGCCGACCATCTTTTAAATAGTGCTGGAGAGTCTTTAATGCCGATTCACCCACAGGTACGACGCGATCCTTCGAGCCCTTACCCCTCACGCGCACGAGTGCCGATTCGACATCCACCGCTTGTAGTTCAAGCCCACATAATTCGGAAACACGTAAGCCTGATCCGTACATCAGTTCTAACATGGCCCGATCGCGCAGACCTTGCGGTGTAGATGTATCGGGCGCGGACACCACACGGGCGGCTTCTTCAGGAGACAGAATAGCGGGCAGACTGCGTTTCATTTTGGGACTGCGGGCAAGCTCCGTAAAATCATCGCGACGCACGCCCGATCTCACCAAGTGTGCCGCAAAAGTTCGCACCGCGGAAATTCGACGCGCCAAGGAAGCGGAAGCATGACCCTTACGGTTTAAAACTTTCACCCAAGATTCGATGTCGGATAAATTTACATCGGTCCAACGAGTCCGACCCGCACTCGCGCAATGCTTAGAAAAACGCATCAAGTCATCTTCATAAGCCTCTGTCGTGAGTTTTGCTAATCCACGCTCCAAGGCCAAATAAGCCAAAAAAGAATCCACCGACTCCTGCAAATCGGGTGGCACCCCCTTACTCTTTGTCTGACGCGACTTACCCATGCATCTATCTTTTATTGCACTCACGGGAAAGAGTCCATAACGATTCCTGCATGGCAAGTCAGCGTGAACGGGCAATGAAGCCCACCGACCTTCGTGGCATCCTCCGGTATGTTCCCATGTTCCGGGATCATATCTTCGTGATTGCCGTCGATGGTTCAATTGTCAGTCACGAAAATTTTAATAATATCGTGACGGATATTGCCGTTCTCAAAAGTCTTTCGATTAAAGTTATTTTAGTTCACGGCATCGGACATCAGCTCGTCACCCTCGCTGGTGAAAACAATATGACGGTTTCTGATATTCAAGGCGAAGGCATCACCGACGCCCCAACCATGTCTCTCGCGCGTGAGGCCTCCGCATTAGTTTCCCAGACCGTGCTCGAACATCTTTCACAAGCGAATTTACGTTGTGTAATTACCAACGCCGTCAGAGCCACCAACGTCGGAGTCATCAAAGGAAAAAATCATCTCTTTACCGGTAAAGTGGAAAAGGTAGATGTCACGATTCTGAAAACGATGCTGTCGCAAGATATTTTACCGCTCGTCACCCCCATCGTCTGCGATCGCGAGGGCCAGTCTTTACGGGTTAATAGTGACCATTTAGCGATGGAACTGGCTGCGGCCATGGGTGCATCGAAACTGATCTACCTCACGCCCTTTGCTGGACTGCAAATTGATGGTCAGGTCAAAGTTAACTTGCCCGAAGACGAACTGAAAAAAATCCTGAGCGATAAAAAAATTAAATTAGACCCACGGATTAGAAGTAAAGCGGTCCAAGCAGCTAAAGCTTTAGATGAAGATGTTGCCCGCGCCCATATTTTAGATGGCCGGGTTTTTGGCGGACTGCTCACCGAAATTTTTGATAAAGTAGGATTAGGCACCATGGTACACGCCAACGACTACGATCAAATCCGTCAGGCGAAAAAGAAAGACGCGCAAGCACTCTACAATTTAGCCAAGCACGGTGCGAAGACCGACGCGTTAGTCGGACGCACGCGTTTACAAATCGAACAAACGATTCAGGAATTTTTTGTTTACGAAATTGACGACAGTATCATCGGCTGTGCTGCCCTCCGTGCCTACCCAGGCGGTAAGTCGATGGAAGTCTGCGCCGTTTACGTTCAGCCCTTTTATCACGGTCGCGGCGTAGGTAAAAAGCTCGTAGAATACGCCAAACTCCGAGCGAAAAGCCTCGGCGCCAAAAAACTTATTGCCCTCACGACACAAACCCAGGGCTTCTTCCAATCAGCCTGTAACTTCGGAATCGGATCACAGAACGATCTACCAGCCGCTCGCCGAAAAGAACTTAAACTCAGCGGTAGAAATTCTCAAGTACTCCAGTTTAATCTTAAAAAATTAAACAACAGCGTACGCTAAGTTTGCGCAGGTAAAAAGTAGGCCTGCTGTTTATCCGAAATCGGCATACCAAGTTTTGTCATGATTTGCATAAAGTCTTCCCAGACTAAACGCTTATTAGAAAGACTCGGACTGTGTAATAAATAATTCGGATGCAGGGTTGGTAAAACTTCTAAGCCATCGACCTTCTGCCACTGCCCGCGCATCTGCATGATGGGTGTCGTTAAATGCGTGAGAGCACCAAAGGCCTGCGCTCCTACGGCCACAATAATTTTGGGT
The DNA here is from genome assembly GCA_037138415.1 of Opitutia bacterium. Lineage (GTDB taxonomy): Bacteria > Verrucomicrobiota > Verrucomicrobiia > Opitutales > UBA953 > UBA953. The sequence continues at coordinate 4,205 of JBAXIK010000077.1, forward strand.
TTAATAATCTCAATTTGAGCCAATAAATACGGGCGATTAAAGGCGACTTCGGAAGCATTAGGCGGGCGCTTACCAAACGCGGTTGGTGGCTTCGGGCGCCAAGTCATTAAATTAGCAAAGTAGCATTCTTTTTCAGTCAGGCCTGTAGCTGAAATAATTTTACTTAATAATTCACCTGCTGGACCAACAAAAGAGCGACTCGCTTCCACTTCTTCTAAAGCGGGCGCCTCTCCTACAAAAAAAACTTTTGCGGTTTCGGACCCGCGACCCAAAAGAGCTTTTTTGCCCTCGAGATGTTTTTGTGTCACTTCGCACGTTTCGATTGTTTTTTGCAACCAGAGCAATTGCTCTGCTTTTGTTCCTGAGGGTAATTGAATGACGGGGGGATCAGGCAATGGACTAGAAACAATAATCGTTCCCTCGTTTTTAGTGACCGGAGTTGCCGGGCGAACAACCACAGGCTTAGCAACCGGCGCGATGGTAACTAGCGCAGCGGGCTTCGGTGCAACTGAGACAGTAGCTCCGCCCGCTAATTCTTTTAAGAGGGCGACACTCTCGTCGGAAACGCTGATACGTTTTACCCCAGCAGCCTTCTGCCTATATAATTCTTCTAATAAAGCATCAATGGCTTCAGCGGGATCCATTAGGGAATGAGGTTCTCAATGGCACGAGCCAGGACGATATCCTTCTCCGTCACCCGGTTACCCGCGTCATGCGTGGTCAGTTTCAGGGTCACCTTATTATAAATATTATAAATTTCCGGGTGATGGTTGAGCTTTTCGGCCTCAATACCTACTTTTACCAGGAAAGAGAGTGCTTCGGAAAAGTTCTTTAACTTAATATCCATCAACAACTTATCTTCTTCAAAACTCCAGTTTGTTAGACCGCTTAAGGCGAGCTTAATCTGATCTAAATCTAAAGGGGTCGACATCCCAATAATAATAAAAAAGGGCCTTAATCTGTCAATGGTTTGCCTAAGGAATAGACCCTATTGTGAATAAACTTGCAGAAAGCCCCCTAAACAGTCTCTCTGTCAATCAGGCTTGTTCTGAAAATAACCAAACCAAGAACAATGCCCCGCAAGAATCCGGTGAGTTGACGGTCGTCAAGACGGCAAATCGAAATCCAAGAAGGAAACGGGGAATGCGGTGAAGGTCATAAAACAGAAAACAACATATATGGAAAATAAGTTATTCGTAGGCAACCTACCTTGGGCTGCTACAGAATCCGACATCCGCGCACATTTCTCCCAAGCGGGCGAAGTGGTGAGCGTGGAAGTAATGATGGATAAGTTCACAGGTCGTCCTCGTGGCTTCGCCTTCGTAACCATGGGCAATGCACAGCAAGCCCAGGATGCGATCGCTAAGACTGAGAACATCGACTTCATGGGTCGTCCCCTGAAGGTGAATGTTGCCCGTCCACGTGAAGAACGCCCTGCGGGCGGTGGCTTCGGTGGCGGCGAACGTCGTGGCGGATTCGGCGGTGGTGCTGGACGCTGACAAGAGCAAACAAATCATGGTGTTGCTCAACGGTCAGAACAATGGCGCTATGCCTTCGTGGAAAGCCTTGAGCAATACCGACATTGCTGCGGTGATCAGCTTCTCCAAGAACCATTGGTCCAACAAGACCGGACAGCTCGTGCAGCCCTCTGAAGTGGCCGCCCTGCGCAAGTAAGGCTATCGTGCCAACGCTTACAGTATTGAAT
>JBAXIK010000078.1:0-5877 GCA_037138415.1 Opitutia bacterium
TGCTTTGGAAGAGTCGTCCTTTCCACCTTTACCACCGCCGCCTTTTTTTTCTTGGGCGGAGGCGGAGGGCAGGAGGGTCCATCCAAAGGTGGCGGCGAGGAGACCGATGAATTCGCGACGTTGGACGTGTCCGAAGGCGGTTTTATAGAATGGGTTAGGCTTACCTTCCGACGGGGTGTGCGGGTCCATGTTCATTTAGGGGGCAAGTTGGCAAGGTGACACGGTGACAAGGGGATATTATTAGAACAACACAGAGGGAGGGAAGTTTCGTTTGATGGTAGGTTGGGCGATTGCTAGGGGTTTACATTTTCTCAAAATCAGTCAATTAGGAGGTACTATGCGCTCGATGCTCAAAGCCCTCATGATGGTCGCCTTGATTGGTTCGGTTCAGGCGGCTGAAACAAATACTCAACGTCTCTCGACGGGTTGGGAATATTACCAAGGTTCACTGGGTAGCACGTGGGAAGTTTGGCGCGGCGAGGCAGCATCCGACAATGTGACGTGGAATGCAGTAACCTTGCCTCATTGTTTTAATGGACGCGACTCAGTGGATCCTGATGTGCGTTATTACCAAGGCCCAGGTTGGTATCGTACTAAATTAAAAATCAACAATCCGTATCCCAATGGTCGGACGATTTTACACTTCGATGGTGCCGGTCAGAAATCTCAGGTCTTCGTCTACACCCAAAAAGTAGGAGAGCACTTAGGTGGTTATGATCAGTGGGAGGTCGACATCACTGATGCTGCTGCAAAATCTTTAACACGTAAGGGTGCGAATGGCGAAGTTCCGGTTGCAGTGCTTTGCGATAACTCGCGCGATGCGGAAATGATTCCTTCGGACCTCAGCGACTTTAACCGTTACGGTGGACTCTATCGCCATGTATATTTAAAATATGTCCCAGCGATTTCATTGGAGCGCGTGCATGTTGAGCCCACATTAACGGGTGCTAATGGCACGGTCAAAGTCCGTGCTCGTTTGGGAAATCCGACCGCTTTGAAGGATGAAGTAGAAGTAGCGGTTGAAATTTCGGATCGAGATGGAAAAGTCGTACAAAGCGCGACGAAGAAGTTGGCTCCTTGGTCGGGCGAACAGGAGATTCATTCCTTTGCGATTAACGGCGCGCAATTATGGTCACCCCGTTCACCTTATCTTTATCAGTGCAAAGTGACTATTAAATCAGTCGCCGGAGAGCAGGTCGTGACTGAGCGATTAGGATTCCGTACGACGGAGTGGGTGAAGAATGGTCCGTTCAAATTGAATGGAGAAAGACTTTTAATTCGTGGTACACATTATCATGAAGACCATGCGGGTGTGGCGGCGGCGGTGCCTGATGAAGAAGTACGCAAGACCATGCAGATGATTAAGGACATGGGTGCGAACTTCATTCGCTTGGGTCACTATCAACAAGCGCCTTTAGTCTTACAACTCTGTGACGAGTTAGGAATCATGGCGTGGGAAGAAGTTCCTTGGTGTCGCGGCGGATTGGGTGGCGAAAGCTACAAGCAACAAGCGCGCGATATGCAGAAGGCGATGATTGATCAGCATTACAATCACCCTGCGGTTATAATGTGGGGATTAGGAAACGAAAATGATTGGCCAGGAGATTTTGAAGTGCTGGACAAGAAAGCTAATCAAGAAGCTATCAGAACGTTTATGAAAGAGTTGAATGACAACTCGCATAAGCTCGACCCATCGCGCGTGACCTGTATTCGTCGCTGTGATTTCTGTAAGGATATTGTAGATGTTTATTCACCAAGCATTTGGGCTGGTTGGTATTCGGGACGCTACCAAGAGTATGCAGCTTCGGCGAAGTCTGCGAATGAAGATAAGAAAGTTAAAAGTTTCTTCCATGCGGAGTGGGGTGGTGACAGTCATGCACGACGCTTTTCGGAAAACCCAGAGTCGATGGTTGAAAAAATTGAAGTCGGTCAAGGTACAGCTGAAAAAGGCAAAGCGTATAAGAGCAGTTCGGGCGGTAAAGTTCGGATGTCGAAAGACGGAGACTGGTCGGAGAGCTATATGGCAAATCTCTTTGATTGGCATTTAAAGGAACAGGAGAACATGCCTTGGTTGACGGGAAGTGCACAATGGATCTTCAAGGATTTTGCGACGCCGCTGCGTCCGGAGAATCCTGTTCCCCGCATGAATCAAAAAGGACTCATCGAACGCGACGGAACTCCTAAAGAGTCCTATTATATTTTCCAAAGCTTCTGGTCGGATAAACCGATGATCCGTTTATTTGGTCATGAATGGCAGACCCGTTCGGGTAAACCTGGAGAGGCGAAGGAGATTCGAGTTTATTCCAACTGCGCTGAAGTTGAATTAATCGTGAATGGAAAATCCGCGGGTGTGAAGAAACGTAATAGCCAAGATTTTCCAGCGGCGGGTTTAAGATGGAACGTGGTATTAAATGATGGACCCAATCAGCTTAAAGCAGTGGCCGTGAAGGAAAAAATTTCCGATGAGATTAAAGTCGGCTATCAAAGCGCGTCGTGGGGTAAGCCTGCGAAACTCGTCTTGAGTGAATTAAGTCGCAAGGACGGCGTGGTGACACTTGAAGCGAGAATCTTTGATGCGAAGGGTGTGGCCTGTCTGGATGCGGCAACTCTGGTGCGATTTAATAAAGTAGGGGATGCTCAACTGCTTGATAATTTAGGAACATCGACCGGTTCGAGTGCTGTTCAGCTCTATAATGGACGTGCTATCATTCAGGCGAAAATGTTGGGAACTCAGGCGGTGTTTAGTCTGTCTAGTACTGACCTCGAAACCCAATATTTAACTCTCAAAAAATAACCCCATGAAATTAGTTAACCAAATCGTTTCGGTTTTATTATTTACGTTGTCGGGCCTCACCGCTTGCCATGCGCAGAGCACCGCGAGTGCACCTGTAGCGAGCAAGGTGGAGGTTAATGTCGGAGAGCATGACCGTGTGCGTATTTTGAAGTTAGCGGATGAAGCGTTAAGTCAGAAGCCTTTAACCATTACATCGGACGTTGCTAAATATTCACCGGGCACTCCGAATGATTTTTATTCGAATGGTGACTACTGGTGGCCTGATCCTAAGAAACCCGATGGTTTGCCTTATATACAACGTGATGGTGAGACCAACCCTGATAACTTCGTAGCGCACCGTTTGGCGATGCGTACTACCAAGGATGCAGTGGCGGCTTTAGCGGCGGCGTATAAGGTGTCGGGTGATGACAAGTATGTCGTGAAGGCGGCGGAATTATTAAAAGTATTTTTCGCTGATGCTAAGACACGCATGAATCCACACTTGGCTTACACGCAGGCGATTCCAGGTCGTCACAACGGTTCCAAAACTGGTGTGATTGACGGGTTGCACTTAGTGGAAATCCCAGTGGCGATTAAGACTTTAGAGAAGTCGAAAGCTTTCGATGCAGAATTAGCGAAGTCACTCCACACTTGGTTTGATGAATTGCACACCTGGTTGTTAACGCACCAACATGGAATCGATGAAGGTATGTCGAACAACAATCACGCTGTCGCTTATTTCTTACAAGTCGCCGTGCTGTCGGATTTCGTCGGCGATAAAGAAGCGTTAGCAAAATGCCGTACAAAATTTAAAGATGTATTTATTAATGTACAGATGGCTGCGGATGGAAGTTTCCCTCGTGAGACTGCGCGTACGAAGCCTTATGCGTATTCCATTTTCCAATTAGATAATATGGTAGCGCTCTGTAAGGTTTTATCGACGTCTGAAGAAAATCTATGGAATTATGAAGGACCAGAAGGACGCAGCATTAAAAAGGCCGTGGCTTGGTTGTATCCTTACTTAGCGGATAAATCTACTTGGCCAAAGAAACCCGATGTCATGGCGTGGGATGGATGGCCATCGCGTCAGCCTGCATTGCTGTTTGCAGGTCTGGCTTACAACGAATCCAAGTACATTGAACTTTGGAAGAAGTTGCCTACCGATCCGACCAATCTCGAAGTCAGACGCAATATTGCGATTACCCAGCCAGTGTTGTGGCAGTAAATTGAGGGGACACGTGGGCAAGGTGACACGGTGATAAGGGGTAGTGAAGGACGGCATGCAGTGCCGCCCCTACCATGGGAACATTTGTGTTTAGGGGGTGTTTAAGATACACTTAAACACTATGAAGTTTTTTGCATTATTATGGATGTCGGTTGGGCTTGTGGCTGCTGAGGTCACGGCTCCAGCGGCATCGCCTGTGGCTATGACATCGACCTATTATGGTTATCGTCCAGGTGCCTTAGAGAAGACGAAGGCACTGATTGCGCAGGGCGACAAAGAGGCGGTCGCGATTTTAAAAAGCTCAATCAAAGAAGCGGATAAAATGTTGGATGATAAGGTTCTTACCGTGACGGACAAAAAAATCGCGGGACCAAGTGGCGATATTCATGACTATGTAAGTTTAGCCCCGTACTTTTGGCCCAATCCTAAAACCAGTGATGGATTACCTTATATCCGTAAAGACGGTCAGGTGAATCCAGAGAGCAAGAATTCTGATTTCACCGATGATACAAGAGTATTGGCTTTAGCTCTTCGCATGAAGACGTTGGGTCTGGCTTACTATTTTACGGGTGACGAAAAATATGGTGCGAAGGCAGTGGAACAGATTCGTGTTTGGTTTGTGGATGAAAAAACTAAAATGAATCCGCACATGAAATTTTCACAGGGTGTCAGAGGTGAGTCGACCGGTCGCGGTACTGGCATGATGGATGGTCGTCATATTTCCATGGCGGCGGATGCCACGGCACTGATTGTGAATTCAAAAGCTTGGAAATCGGGTGAGCGTGAAGCAGCCGAAGTTTGGTTTAGAACATTTTTTGAATGGATGCTCAAAGGTGAATTAGGAAAAGAAGAAGGTGAGTCTAAGAATAATCACGGATCGCACTATGATGCACAGATTGTGCGATGGGCACTGCACGTGGGCCAGGTAGATGTAGCTAGACAAATTTTAGAACGTGCAAAGGAGAAGCGTATTGCATTGCAGATTGAGCCTGACGGTAAGCAACCGCTGGAGTTAGCTCGGACGAATAGTTTAAGCTACTCACAGTTTAATTTGAAGGCGCTCACTAGTTTAGCGATTATGGGTGAGTACGTAGGGGTTGATTTATGGAATTATAAAACGAAGGACGGTCGCTGTATCGCGGTCGCAATTGATTATCTCCTACCTTATATCGATGTGCCGCGTAAGCCTTGGCCGTTTAAACAGATTGTGCCGAAGAAGGCTGAAGTCCCTGAGATTTTGCCTGAGTTGCGTATGGCTTCGATTATTTTGAAGAAGCCCGAGTATGCTACCTTGGCCGCAAAGTATGATGATTTACCCACTATATACAAAGTGGAGTATTTGATGGGGGGTTTTAATAGAGGCTGGTTGAAAACAAAATAATCTGGTAGATAAAATCTATGCGATATCTCTTAGCATTATTTTTAATGGCGGCTCTGGGATGGGCAGGGGAGTCGGACCAAAAAATGAATGTCTTATTTATTGTATCGGATGATATGAATAATGATTTGGGTGCGTATGGTCATCCGTTTGTGAAGTCGCCGAATCTAGATAAGTTAGCATCGCGCGGGGTGAAATTTGATCGGGCCTATTGTCAGTTTCCTTGGTGTGCCCCGAGTCGTGCATCCTTTATGACAGGGCTACGTCCAGACACGACCAAGGTGATGGATTTAACTTATCACTTCCGCCAAGGTATGCCGGACGTGGTGACGATGCCGCAGGCGTTTATGAAGGCTGGATATTTTGCAGCCCGCGTTGGAAAAATTTATCACTACGGAAATCCTGGCGACATTGGTACCAGTGGTGCAGACGATCCAGCATCATGGAATCAGGTCGTTAATCCGGCAGGTCTCGATAAGACTACTTTAGAGAGTGATATTT
>JBAXIK010000079.1:0-5855 GCA_037138415.1 Opitutia bacterium
TGACCGCTGATACTCCAATGCGCACGGGTCAGCTGCGTACACTTAACTCGATGCTCGCAAGGTTGGTGGGTACGGATTCGCTATTACGTAGAGATGTTGATGCGGTGGTGCGACTTTATGAAGCGGACGAACAGTCGTCGCGGGGTTTGGATACTAAGGGACTCGCTGAGGCTGCTAGCCATTTATTGCATTTGTTATCTCCGGATCAGGTGGCACCTGCGATTGCAGTTTTAGACCACCGGGAAGAGCCCTTTGAGCCCCTTTGGGCGTCGCAACGTCTAGAGAACGCCTTGGCAGAGGTGGGCGATGCTCAGGATGTTTTATTGTGGGTGGTGGGCCTACAGGACCAGTTTTTATCGGGTGCTAAGGCACGTTCGGCCAAATGTCGCCGGGCCTATGATGAAGCGGTCGAATCGGTTAATGTACTGACCGCCCGATTATCTAACCGTAGACGCGTGACGGTTGTCGTGTTATAATAGATACTATGTCTGCTAAATCTTTATTTCAGAAAATTGCAGATAAAGAAATTCCAGCGAAGCTCATTTACGAAGATGAAACGTGTGTAGCTTTTCATGATATCGCACCGCAAGCCCCGGTACATTTTTTAGTCATTCCACGTAAATTAATTCAAAGAGTTGCGGAAGCGACTTCGGCAGATGAAGCGCTGATTGGACATTTATTATTGGTGGCGAAAAAAGTAGCCAATGATCTGAAGTTGGAAAAAGGATTCCGTATAGTAATCAATAATGGACCTGATGGTGGTGAAACCGTGCCGCATTTGCATGTGCATGTATTAGGAGGACGTCATCTTAACTGGCCTCCAGGATAAAATGAATGCCCACGAGCAGCCCTGTTTGGTGATTGATGGATCAGCCCGCGAGGGTGTCAGGGTAGGCGTGTTGGTGGATGGACGTTGGGTGGCGGAGTCGGTGGTGGACGCAGGTGCGCTGGAAGCGACGACCGATTTAGCTGCTGAAGTTCTCAAGAAAGCACATCTGAAATTTACGGATATTAAATCCTATGCGGTTTGTATTGGTCCGGGTTCCATGTTGGGCATTCGCGTGTCGGCGATGGCTGTGCGTACTTGGGCTACGTTATATCAGCGACCCATTTACGTTTGGGAGTCGCTTAAACTCTTAGCTGAGCATGCCTTAGCACAGGGCGTGAAGGTTCCTTTTGCCGTGATTAACGAGTCACGACTCAAGCGCTGGAACTACGTAGCGGTTAAATCTGTAGATTCATTTGAGCCCACCGTGGAATTGGAAGTGGATGAGGTGAATGCCAAAGCACTTGCTTTGGTTATTAATCATTCCGCTGATTTATTTCCGAACGCTCGTGTTATCGACGACATTTGGAGTCATTTACCTAAATTATTTCTTAAGAAAGAGTGTCTGAAGCTCGAACCTAAACCTGATGCCTTGAATCCGGCGGCAGATTATGCCTTATGGTCAGGTGAACGTCACCGTCGCACCCCATGAGTCAATCCGGACATAATACAAGAGCTTGGGTGGAGATTGATTTACCGGCGCTGGATCGAAACGTTGGACGCATTAAACAAGCTTTGCCTAAGCAAATTCGTTACGTGGCGGTGGTGAAGGCGGATGCGTATGGACACGGCATGCCCGAGGTCGTGACACGTCTATTGCAAGCGGGAGTAGATACTTTTGCGGTTGCGAATGTCGTAGAGGCTAGTCGATTAAGGGAAATTAGTCCTGACGCTGATATTTTATTATTAAGTCCGACATTACCGAATGAAATCAGTCGAGCGATTGAGTTAGGTTTAGATATCACCATCAATTCACTAGAAGAAGCTGAGGCTATTATTCAAGCGGCCGACGCAATGAAGGTGAAAGCACGCGTCCACGTAAAAGTGGACACGGGAATGGGTCGATCAGGTGTTTGGCATGAACAAGCTGAAGAAGTTTTTGCTAAGGTTCTTGCGAGTTCTTCCATTATCTGGTGCGGAGTTTACACCCACTTTTCAGATGCGGATACGGACACCGACTATACCATTAAGCAGCGCAGAATTTTCCTTAAATTATTACAAAAAATACCGAGCGAGATTCATAAAAATTTTCTTATTCATGCGGATAACAGTGCAGGCTTAGAAAGCTTTTCATCTGACTCACCCTTTAACGCAGTACGCATTGGCTTAATGCAGTATGGTTTACCGCCTTCAGCTGGATCTTTTTTGGCGAGTTTAAAGCCTGATCCTGTTTTATCTTTTCATGCTAAGGTTGTTTTAGTGAAAGATTTACCTTCTGGAACTTCGATTGGATATAATCGCACCAAGACTTTGAGTCGCGACTCGAAGGTGGCTATCGTTGCTGTGGGTTATGGCGATGGCGTACCGACCGCAGCGAGTAATCGCGGACAATTTCTAATTAACGGAAAACGCTGTCCGATTTTAGGACGGGTTAGCATGGATCAGACCGTGGTTGATGTGACCGATGTCGGACCGGTTAAGCCTGGCGATGTAGCGACTATTTTAGGAGTACAAGGAAGCGACCGAATTACCGTTACAGAATTCTGTAAGTGGTCGGACTCAATTCCTTGGGAAGCCCTATGCACGCTCACCCAACGTGTGCAGCGCGTGTATCGTTCGGATCGAACCTAGAGTTTGAAACCAAAATACTTTTTAGCGTTTTGGTAACTCACGTCGGCGATCAGTTTCTCGGTCCACTCAGAACGATTATGGATGCGACCGGAATCGACATCACTGCCAACTAAATCGCACAAGATGCGACGGAAGTATTCGTGACGTGGGTAGGAAAGGAAGGAGCGAGAGTCGGTAATCATACCGACGAACTGACCGAGCAGGCCAAGATCTGAGAGGGCGTTCATTTGATCGCGCATGCCGCGTTCTTGATCGAGGAACCACCAACCAGAGCCGTACTGAATCTTTCCAGCGGTAATACCGTCTTGGAATGAACCAATCATACAGGCGAAGAGGGCGGTGTCGGCAGGATTGATATTATAAATAATAGTTTTACCGAGCGCATTTTCGCCGGAGAGCGTTCCGAACCAACGAATTAATCCAGGGCCTTGGCGGTAATCGCCGATCGTGTCGCAACCTGCGTCTGAACCGAGACGGTTAAGAAGTCCGAGGTTTGGATCACGAACGGGTCCGAGGTGGAGCTGAGTGGTCCAACCCTTTGCATGATTTAATCGGCCCACGTGGAGCATAATGTACGCGGTGAATTTTTCGGTTTCAGTGAAAGTTGCGGCCGTACCTTTTTGCGCTTTTTCCCAAATCGATTTTGCTTCGGCGTCGCTGCAGGTGACGTCAGGTAGGTATTCTAATCCGTGGTCGGTGGCGCGGCAGCCAGCGGCGGCGAAATCGTCATGACGTTTATTGAGTGCAGCGATGAGGCCTTCAAAAGTGTCGGCATTTTTTCCGCTGATGGCAGAGAGACGTTTGGTCCAAGCTTGAACGCGTTCCGGGAGGTGAACTTTTAGGCAGGCGTCGGGACGGAAAGTGGGGACGATTTGTGTTTTGAATCCGGACTTTGCGATAGCGTGATGGTAATCGAGCGAGTCAGCCGGATCATCGGTGGTACCGACTAATTCAACTTTCATTAAGGACAGAATACCGCGAGCGGTAAGGTTACTGTGTTTCAGTTGGCGATTCGCTTCGTCCCAGATGGGTTGAGCGGTGGCGCCTTCTAAGATGTCGTTAATGCCGAAGTGACGACGCAGTTCTAAGTGCGTCCAGTGGAAGAGAGGATTGCGTAAAGTTTGGGGAACTGTTTCGGCCCAAGCTTGGAATTTTTCACGGGAAGTAGTTTTAGTTCCGGTGATGTAATCTTCATTCACGCCACAAGCGCGCATCGCACGCCACTTGTAGTGGTCGCCGGCGAGCCAGACGGCGGAGATATCTTCGAAGCGACGATCTTCGGCGATATCTTTAGGGCTAAGGTGGCAGTGGTAATCTACAATTCCCTGTGACTTCGCTACTTTGTGGTAAAGCGATTGAGCGGTAGGCCCAGCGAGGAGGAAATTGTCGTCGAGAAATGCCATGTGATTAAATTGCTTTAGCAGCGAAACCACCGTCGACGACGATTTCGGCTCCGGTCATAAAGCTACCGGCATCAGAGGCCATCAATAAGCACGCACCGATGAGTTCATTGGCTTCACCAAAACGTGCCATCGGAGTTTTTCCGAGAATTTGGGCAACGCGCTCAGGGGTGAGCACTTTGCGATTTTGTTCAGCGGGGAAGAATCCAGGGATGAGGGTGTTGACGCGAACGCCGTGGGGAGCCCATTCGCGAGCGAGATTCTTCGAGAGATTATGTACCGCTGCTTTGGTGGCAGAGTAAGTGAACACGCGGGAGAGAGGAACGATTCCCGATTCTGAACCCAGATTGATGATCGAACCTTTACCGGCTTTAACCATCGCTTCGCCGAATACTTGTGAACCTAGGACGACGCTCTTGATGTTAACTGAGATAATACGGTCGAGTTCGGTTTCAGCGATTTCGAAGAATGGTGTAGCGGAGTTTACGCCGGCGCCGTTGATGAGGATATCAATTTTTCCGTGAGTAGCTAAAATCTTATCACGGAGTATGATTAAATCATTTTTGTTTGTCGCTTCGCAGGACATGAATTCACCTTTACCGCCAGCAGACTTAATTTTAGCGAGGCGAGCGTCGGCCTTAGCGGGGTCACGTCCGACTAAGATGACGTGAGCACCGGCGGAGGCAAAGCCTTCGGAGATAGCGCCACAAAGTTCGCCAGTACCGCCGATGATTACAGCGACGCGACCTTTGAGTGAGAAGAGTTCGAGGGACGATGACATAATTTTAATTAGCGAACGACTCGTGCGCCGCCACCGGAGATTTGTTTTTCAACTTCTTTGCGGGTCACCATGGAGGTATCGCCGGGAGTGGTTGAAGCGAGGGCACCGTGTGCGGCACCGTAGTTGACGGCTTTTTGAGCGTCATTGAATTCCATAAAGCCGAAGACTAAACCGCTAGCGAAGCTATCGCCACCGCCCACGCGATCGAGAATTTCGAGTTCAGGGAATTTGATTGAGTCGTAGAATTTTCCGTCGTGGTAGCAGATCGCGCTCCAGTCATTTTTCGTAGCGGTGATGACGCGGCGCAGGGTAGTTGCGGCGACTTTGAAATTCGGGAATTCTTTAACGGCGGTCTTGATCATTTCCTTAAAGGCATCGGTTTCGATATGGGCGAGGCTGTGGTCAGCACCTTTAACTTCGAAGCCAAGTGATGCGGTGAAGTCTTCTTCGTTACCGATCATGACGTCGACGTACTTAGCGATTTCGCGATTAACCTCTTGGGCTTTTTTGAGTCCACCGATGGTTTTCCAAAGTGATGGACGATAATTTAAATCGTAGGAAACAATCGTACCATGTTTCTTAGCTGCTTTAACCGCTTCGATGGTTACGAGTGCGGTGGATTCGGAAAGAGCGGCAAAAATTCCACCGGTGTGTAACCAGCGAACGCCGAGTTTACCGAAGATATGTTCCCAATCGATGTCACCAGGTTTTAATTGGCTAGCGGCGGTGTTACCACGATCAGGTACGCCGACAGCGCCACGGATACCGAAACCACGTTCGGTGAAATTGAGACCATTGCGGACGGTGCGGCCGATGCCGTCGTCTTCGCGCCATTTGATGAAGTCGGTATTTACTCCGCCTTGCATGATGAAGTCTTCAACCAAGCGACCGACTTCATTATCTACGAAAGCGGTAGCAACGGAAGTGCGGTAGCCGAAACATTTACGGAGACCACGAGCGACGTTGTATTCGCCGCCACCTTCCCAGACTTTGAATTCACGAGCGGTGCGGACGCGGCCTTCACCGGGGTCGAGGCGAAGCATGACTTCACCGAGAG
>JBAXIK010000080.1:0-5791 GCA_037138415.1 Opitutia bacterium
GCCCCTTGTCGGAATACGCTGTCGAGTCGGGTAACTGCAGCCACGTTGGATTGAATAATATCACTCAAAACATTTCCGGCCCCGACTGAGGGTAGCTGATTTACATCACCGACTAAAAGTAAATGGGCAGTACCAGGGATTGCACGTAATAACGCTGCGGCGAGTTTCGTATCAAGCATACTAGACTCATCAATGATGATAAAATCTACGCTGAGAGGATTTTCGGTATTAGCGGTAAACCCTCCGGCACTGGGATCAAATTTTAATAAACGGTGAATCGTGGAAGCGGGAACCCGTGTCGCCTCATGCATACGCTTGGCAGCTCGACCCGTCGGCGCCCCTAGTAAAATTTTAACACGTTTAGCTACGAGAATATCGCAGAGGGCTTTGAGGATCGTTGTTTTTCCAGTGCCAGGTCCGCCCGTGAGAATGCTGACTTTATTTTTTAAGGCCATGACGACGGCTTGGCCCTGCGCTTCCGAAAAAGTAAAGCCCGCACGATCTTGAGCCCACACCACGGCCTTATCGGCAATGATGGGTGGTAGATTGCTTGGAGTGTTAACCAGCCTGCGTAGTGAAGCGGTGATTGAACGCTCGGCATTTTCCTGTGCGCGAAGTTGAATCAGGCGAACACCATTCGTTTCAAGTAAGCAGACAGAATTTTCTTTAATCAGAACTTTCAAACGATCTTGCACGATAGAGTAATCTACTTCGAGCAGGGCGGTGGCTTTTTCGAGTAAGCCTACTTCGGGGAAAGCACTGTGGCCTTCGCCCTCAAGTTCTTCTAAAGTGTGCATAATACCAGCATCAACCCGTTGGGGTCCAGCGGTAGGTAGTCCTAAATTTCGCGCAATTTTATCAGCTGTTTTAAATCCGACGCCTTCGACTTCACGACAAACCTTATAAGGCTCATTCATTAATATCTTTTTAGCGTCGTTACCATAAGCCTTAACAATACGCAGACAGAGTGCGTTGGTGACGCCGTAGGTTTGAAGGAACACCATCACTTCACGAAGAGCTTTTTGTTCTTCCCAGGCTGCTTTGATGGATTTCGCCCGCCCGGGTCCGATACCATCGACTTCGCGGAGTCGGGCTGACTGATTCGAAATAATATCAAAGGTGCGGACGCCAAATTTCGCGACAATTTTTTCGGCGTAAGTTTTGCCGACGCCTTTGACTAAGCCACTACCTAAATATTTACGGATACCATGAACGGAGGAGGGGAGGCGTGAGGTAAAAGATTTTACGCGAAGTTGGGCACCGTGTTGGTGATGGCGTTCCCAGAATCCGACCACTTCAACGGTTTCGCCGCACTGAACTCCAGAGAGATTTCCGAGAATGGTAATTTTGTCACCTGTTTCTGGACTTAATTCTGCAATCGTGAAAAAAGTATCTTCATCCAACCACAAGATACGTTCGACCACTCCTGAAAGAGTTATTTCAGGTCCGCGAGATTCTTGGCGCGGGGGTGACATAGTCAGAGCCAATCATTCCTTGGTCTAATGAGCGAAACAAAACCTTAAAATCCGAAGAGAGTCTTTTGCAGCGTGGGTAGATCGATATGTACCGTGTCGGGACCGTAGGGTAATAACTCTTCCACCGTATGACTACCCGTTGCCACGCAATGGATGGCGGCCAGTTTACCGTTTCTTGCGGTTTCGATATCAAAAGGTGAATCGCCTATCATGATTGTTTTTTCGGGCTTGGCTCCGAGTGTGCTGGTAACGAAATGCGTGAACTCTGGTTGTGGTTTACGCCAGGGGTGGACATTGGTGCCAAAGACTCCGTCAACGAGATGATTGATTTTTAGATAACTGATTATTTTTTTAGAGTGAGTGTCATCCTTATTGGTATAAACGGCCGTGCGCACTCCGCGGGCTTTAAGGCCGGCAAGAATTTCTTCACATCCCTCATAAGTTTTAACCCCTTGGAGCATGACGGATGGGAAATGTTCGCGGAAAAGTTTGGTGGCGGTGACGGCATTCTCCTCGCCCGCTAATTTTTGTACAGTGACGTTAACGGATCCACCGACGGCTCGACGAATCTGTTCGTAGCTTACACCCGGTAAGCCCATGAGTTTCATAACATCATTATAACACTGATGGATGCCCTCAAAGTTATCCACTAAGGTGCCATCGAGGTCGAATAATACGGTTTCAGGAAGTTGGGCTGACATGCTTAGAATAACTGAGTCGTTAATGGGCGTCTTTCCAAGTTTGGAATTGAAGAAAAGCGTTTTACCCCTACTTATTGCGATATTCCCATGACCTTCTCGCTCGATTTAACCAAACCCCTTAGCCGTGTGGGCTTAATCGTTAACCTGGTTTTCCTTACTGTCGTTTTTTCAGCGATATCTTGGTTAAGTTTTGGTTTTATGACGAATACCTTGCCCGCCTCAAGTGCTCACGAAGAAGAGCAGGCGATTGCGCAAAAAGTACAGGATCAAACATTTTCAAAACTAAAAGCGGCGGCTAAAGGAAAAGTGTTAGACGAAAAAGCGGCGACTGCTGAAGCACGCACTAAGGGTATTGAAGCGGCTGAAAAAGAAGCCGAAAAGATTCATCATCACGCGGTTGAAGGTTGGGCGCCCTTTGCGATTTACCTGCTCGTTCTATCGACAATCTTCTTCGCGGGTTTTCTGTCCATCGCTCTTCTGCGTCGTGCCCGCGATGCCGCCGCATCGACATTTTTAGGATTCACCGCCATCGCAGGTGGATTGGGTTACGCTGGGTTTGTTGCCTTTGAGCCGTTCCTAACGCACCACGCGCTGACCAAGACTTGGGCGCCTGCTGGAATCATAGGTCTAGTTTTGATTTTACCCCTATTATTTAAGGGTGAAAATCAAAGTCACACCGAAGACGCTCACTGATTTTTAGAGTCGGCTCACTTGGCCGAAATCAAAAACGGTGTGACTGATTAAGCCTTCTTCAATGGCGGACAAATCAGTGTCTTTTCCTGCGCTGATGACTTCGCCGTCGCTCCATGCAAAACTGTATCCGAAGGCTGAAGGTTTAAACAGTGAACCGTGTCGAACAATTGCCGGAATTGTTTTCTTAACTTTCGTCTCCGCAGTTACCTTGCTCGGATAATTTAAACTATGAACGTGCAATCCAGTGACTGGTTTGCCCACTATGCTTTTAGCAAAGGCGGCGGCGTGATTGCAGGCTGCATCGAGATGAGGTTGGATGCTGCTGGGGCAAATGCTCGGGTTGCGATGGACGATTTCGAAGACACTTTTATCTAAGTCGAATGAACAAGCAACGGCGGGGAGGCCCCAGGCACACCCTTCAGTCGCACCAGCCAGAGTGCCCGAGCTTAGACACAAGGGCATCGTGGCGTTGAAGCCAATATTCATACCGGAAAGCACGACGTCGGGTTTCTTTTTTAAAAGATTTCCTAGCGCGATATTTACGCAATCGGAAGGGGTTCCATCAATGGACCACGCCTCATGACCGCAGTTTGGATAAGCCGAGACGGTGACTTCGCGATGGCGACTAAACGCACGACCGATCCAGCTTCTTTCTCCAGAAGGTGCCGCCACCCAAACATGAAATCCTTGTTTAACGCAGGCTCGAACTAAATTCTGAAAGAAGGCAGCTCCGATGCCGTCATCATTGGTAACAAGAACCGTGGGAGCTGAAATCATAAGCCGAAGAGTGGGAATACTTGGCTCGCGAGCAATGCGGAAGGCAAAGATTATTTTGCTGAAACCTGCGTATCTAGTTGAACAATCTGATCTCTCAAGGCCGCCGCCGTTTCAAAATCTTCATTTTTGACGGCCAAAGCTAGTTCGACTTTCGCTTTTTGTAGGCGGTTTTTTAAATCCATTTCTGAAGGCAGAGGACGTCGACCCGAATGCGAAATACCTGGTTGAATTCGCGAAAGGGTAGGTAGGATGTCCTGGGTATGGGCCTCGTAACATTGAGGGCAACCGATACGATGGGTGCGTGCGAAATCCTCCCAGCGGAAGCCACAGGATGGGCAGGAGCCTTGGATTTTCGGCATCGGTATATCCAGCTTTATGCCTAATATTTGCGAGGGTAGGCTACCCGCCTTGGGTGATGTCATGGAACTAGGGCAATGAGCACAACTTGAGTAAGTCGTAGCCTTTCCGCCCGCCACTAATGTAATGAAAAGTGTGCAGGGTTTTTTGCATTGGGCGCAAACTGGAGGGATTGGTTCCACGGTTAAGACTATAGAACTTTTTGTTTCTAATACAAGCCGGAGGCATTCTTTTCGGTTGAAGCCAAGCCAAGTCCGTATTGCCTAGTCTACAATGTATTTATCCTTTCTTCCTGCGATACTCGCCGACACTGAAAAAGGCGCCATTTGGTATTTCAAACAAATGGATAGTCCAGGACTCGCGGTCGCAGGCGTTCTGGTGATTTGTTCTTTTATTGGTTGGGGTGCGATGATTCAAAAATGGTCCGATGTGCAAGAACTCCGCCGTCGTAATCATGGTTTTGATCGTCGACTGCGCGACCAAAATTCTGTCGTCGCTCTGAACTTTCCCGGAGGCACTAATCTTTCTCCGTACGAGTACTTGGTGGCCGAAGCTATTTCTGCTGTGCAAAGACACAAGGGACGTTTGCTAAAACAATCCGATGTTCGTATGTGCATGGGTCACGTGGAAAACGCACTGCAACGTGGCGTGTCGCGAACGATGGTGAAGTATGAAGATAAAATGGTTCTACTCAGTTCGCTCGTTTCTGGTGGTCCATTCTTAGGTCTCCTTGGAACCGTATGGGGTGTGATGGTGACGTTTGGTGCTCTTACCGAAAAAGCGAGTATCGCTCAATTAGCACCAGGTGTTTGTGGTGCTCTCGTTACCACTACACTGGGTCTATTAGTAGCAATCCCTGCTACGTTCGGATATAATTATTTATTAACGCAGGTGAAAATTATGACTACCGAGTTAGAAAACTTTGCGAGTACTCTAGCGGATCGCATCGAGTTGGAACTCGAAGGTGAAGCGCGTGCTAACTTCGAACAACTACAAGAACGTGAAGCCTTGCGCCGCGCTGCTCAGGCTGCTCAAGGTCCAGCGGTCAGTACTCCAGCACCTACTCCAACAATCCAACCCATAGTTGCTCCCGCAGATCCATCGAGTCAGACAACGGCACTTCCAGGTTGGGAGGATGCGCAATAATTCATGGCACGTTCTTTTTCTAAGCCCCATCGGTTGCATGTGATGAACGAGTTAAACGTCACACCTATGCTGGATTTGTGTTTTTGTTTGCTGATTATCTTCATGATTTCAACGCCTGTTTTAGAACAAACGACGGCGGTTAATTTACCCAAAGCAGAAAAAGGTTCCGGTAAGCCAGCGGAATCAAAACAGCAGTATCGTTTCGTATCTATTGGTCGTGATGGCTCATTTACGATGGGCGGAAAGGCCTTAACTAAAGCTCAATTAGAGAGTGAGTTTGCTTTGATTGCTGGTATGGCGGAATCCGCACAACCCATTGTTCGTATTCGTGGTGATGCTACTTTACCTTACCAAAAAATTATTGACGTCATGTCTTTGGCGAAGGCCAAAGGTCTAACCAAAGTCGGATTGGATACGGAAATTCGCTAACATGGCAAGTGACAGCAAAGGAGTCGTTGGTTCGATCGCAGTTCACGTGGGTATTGCCGCTGTTCTGGTGGGTGCGTCTTGGTATGCTGCCCGCCAATCAGGAAAGTCACTCGAATCGGTTGACCCTCTTTTAGTTGATTTAAATGGCATTCCCGGACGTCGACCGGGTGAGGTGGGCAAAGCGGATGGCGTGGCGCAAGGTCAGGAAACAGG
>JBAXIK010000081.1:0-5441 GCA_037138415.1 Opitutia bacterium
CCTATAAACTCCGATTCGTCGGCGAATCCAAAGAAGGTGATATTTTAGTTAACACTTCGGGTGTAGAAGTTTTGGTAGATCCGAAATCCGCCCTCTACCTTCGCGGCACGGTTCTCGATTACTCCGATAAAATGATTGGTGGAGGCTTTAAATTCTCCAACCCCAACGCCAAGGCCAGTTGCTCGTGCGGGGAGAGTTTTTCGCTGTAGCGGAGCTACAGCGAGGGGATAAGTGGGCAAGGTGACAAGGGGTCCACGAATGAATGGCATGCTTATATTTGTACAAAATTAAGGACGGGACCCTGTTGCACCCCTGTCTGATTAAATACGCCCTTTACACTCAATCGGTCTGAGGTTTACAAGTTGGATATTCTTGCAGCTGTGAAAAAACCACTCCTCATCACTTCTCTCGGCATTGCCTGCTTTGGCGTTAATGCTCAAGCGACGACCTATTATCAATCAAACGGTTCCAGTGTAGAAAATTTTCGTAGTTTTCTCGGAAGTTCGGTGGCGGCGACTCCAGGTGCCACAGTACAAACCTCATCGCCATTTATCGTGAATGGAGTTTCGCAGGGAAGTTATCTTTCTGCGACTAATTACCCGACTGCAAATTTTAGTTCAACTGCTACCGCGTCGAGTCAAGGAATTTGGGTTGGATTACTAATGAATCCTGCGACCGCTAATTTCTGGGGAGGTGGATTCGCCTTAAGTAGAGCAACTACCGATTCAATTTCTCAAGCTAGTTTCATTGTAAATACCGGTTGGTCTGGCCAAGGTAATACAACAAAAATCGTCTTACTCGATTGGAACCAAAATAAGTCGAATGATGGGTACACTGTTTCCGTGGGACAACAAATTGCAGTGATGATCAACGTTTATGATTCCGGTAATAGCGGAACGTTTAATACAGCCTCACTCTACATAGACTCTGACCTGACTAATGGGGTCAGCTTCTCGTCGGCTATTGTAAACGGATTCAATATAACCACAGCAGCTTCACAGATTAAGTCTATACGACTTCAAGCTGATCCAGGTCCAACTGGCTATGCTGAAACTCGTTATTACGATAACGTCATCGCTTCAACATCCCAACAAGAGGTCGTGAAATTCTTAGCCACAGGTCAAGCCTCTGCAGTCCCAGAGCCTTCTACTTACGGCTTTATCGGTGTCGGCGCACTCGGTCTAGCTTTCGCCGCTCGTCGCCGTAAATTAAAGACTGTTTAAATTTAGGGGACAAGCTGGCAAGGTGACACGGTGACAAGGGGAGATGCTTGGACGCGACGCAGTCGCGCCCCTACCTATTCTTGCCAACGTGCCCACTTGTCCCCTAATTTTTGTCCGTGTTCACTTTATTAAAAACAGATACGGCGACGGCTGCGCGCTTGGGTGTTCTTAAAACTCCTCACGGAGAAGTGCGTACACCTGTGTTTATGCCCGTGGGCACACAGGCGACGGTCAAAGGTCTTACACCTCAAATGGTGGAGGATACGGGGGCACAGATTTTATTAAGTAATACGTATCACTTAAATCTTCGACCTGGACGTGAGATTGTTCGTCAGGCGGGTGGACTCCACAAATTCATGCATTGGGACAAACCGATCCTCACCGATAGCGGAGGCTTTCAGGTTTTCTCATTAGCTAAGTTCCGTCAGGTCACCGACGAAGGGATTCATTTTAAATCTCACCTCGATGGCTCACCGTTGTTCCTTGATGTGAAAGATTGTCTAGCGATTCAAGACGCGCTTGGATCCGACATCGCCATGGTCTTGGATGA
This sequence comes from Opitutia bacterium, assembly GCA_037138415.1. Taxonomy (GTDB): domain Bacteria; phylum Verrucomicrobiota; class Verrucomicrobiia; order Opitutales; family UBA953; genus UBA953. Next base: position 1,774 of record JBAXIK010000081.1, read on the forward strand.
ATGTCCACCTTGGCCCTGCGAACGTGCCGCCTGCGAAGTCGCTGTAAACCGTACCATTCGTTGGGCGAAAGAGATGTTACAACTCGCCAAAGATACGGGCTTCCTCGCTTCAGGCCGTCATTTATTCTGTATCAATCAAGGATCCGTTTTTGAAGATTTGCGCGTTCGCTGTGCGGAAGAATTATCCGGACTCGACTTCCCTGGTTTTGCGATTGGTGGCGTGAGTGTGGGTGAGCCCGAAGAAGAAATGCTCCGTCAGGTCAGCATCGCTGCCCCTTTATTACCGAAGAATAAACCACGCTACGTGATGGGCGTAGGTACGCCTCCGCAGTTACTGCGTATGGTCGCACTGGGTGCTGACATGTTTGATTGTACGATGCCTACCCGTATTGGCCGTCACGGTGGTGCGTTTACTCCCGATGGCCCCGTGAGCTTAAAACATTTACGTTATAAGGAGGATCACCGTCCACTCGTGGAAGGCTTAGATAATTACACCTGCAAAAATTTCTCCCGCGCGTATCTCCGTCACTTACATCACGCGAGTGAATCGCTCGGTGGTACTTTACTGGGACTGCATAATATTCACTTCTTACAGGACCTCATGAAGCAAGCCCACGACCATATTGCGGCGGGCGATTTTGCGTCATGGTCCAAAGCATGGTGCGAGCGTTACGAAGCCGGCGCCAAGGATGAGATTCCTGCAGGCGATTAATTCGTTTTAACGTCGGTTTCCGTTGAAACTTAAACGCATACCGCGGGAGGTGTGATTTACTTTTCCGTTTTCGTAAACACTGACACCATTAACGAAGGTTTGGTGAATGGTGTTTTTGAAAGTGTGTCCTTCGAGCGGTGACCATCCACATTGATACAGAATATTCTCTTTCGATACGGTGAAGGATTTTTTGGGGTCAACGACTACGAGATCAGCCCAATAGCCTTCGCGAATGAAGCCACGATTTTCGACCCCGAATAGCAGGGCGGGAGCGTGGCATGCTCTCTCCACTACTTTTTCTAACGTGAAAACTCCTTGGTCGACTAAATCAAGTAGCACCAAGAGGGAATGCTGAACGAGGGGAAGTCCGGAAGGCGCTTTGAAATATTTCTGAGCTTTTTCTTCGGCCGTATGCGGTGCATGGTCCGTCGCAATGACATCGATGACTCCTTGGTTCACCGCTTCGCGCACAGCGGCGCGATCTTGCACGGTCTTAATCGCCGGATTACATTTAATTTTATGTCCGAGTGTGGCGTAGTCCCGATCACTAAACCAAAGGTGATGTACACAAGCTTCAGCTGTGATTCGTTTTTTACCTAAGGGTTCTGCTGAAAACAGACTTAGTTCCTTGGCGGTGGTGATGTGTAAGACGTGCAGTCTTGCCCCGTGTTTCTTGGCTAAACTCACCGCGAGAGATGACGACGCATAGCAGGCGTCTGCATTACGAATAATCGGATGTTCACTTGCAGGAACATCTTCACCCCATTTTGATTTAGCTGCGGCTTCGGCCGCTTTAATCATCGGCGTGTCTTCACAGTGAGTCGCGATGAGGGTAGGTGAGTGTTTAAAAATACCTTCGAGCGTCGTGGCTTGGTCGACCAACATATCGCCCGTGGATGAACCCATGAAAACTTTCACTCCGCAAACTTGTGAAGCATCAACGGTTTTTAGAATTTCGAGATTTGAATTCGTGGCTCCGAAGAAAAAGGAATAGTTGGCCACGGAGACTTGGGCGGCGCGGGTATATTTTAATTCTAATTCTTCAATCGTCGTAGCGGGAGGATTGGTGTTAGGCATTTCCATAAACGAAGTCACCCCACCAGCAACAGCTGCCCGCGCTTCGCTTTGAATATTCGCTTTATGAGTTAATCCCGGTTCTCTAAAATGAACTTGGTCATCGATCAGACCTGGAAAAACCAGTTTACCGGCGAGGTCGATTTCACGGTCGGCTTTAAGGTCCGCTGAGATTTGTCCGATACATTCAATTCTGCCATTTCGAACAAGGATATCAGCATGAAAGCGTTTACCTTCATTGATGATGAGCCCGTTGCGAAGGACGAGTGAGTCCATACGCACAGGTTCACTTAAATTCTTCCCTACCGCAAACGGTAAAGTGAAGATTATAGGCTCGGCTTAATAATATTGCTTAAATCCGTATTCGAGAGGCCTTCCGGATTAACGTTCACTGCCGACACATTGAAGGTCGCACCCGTACGGTGATTGAATTTTAAGACGAAATTAGTGATCAGCGCATTTTCACCAGGATAGAGTTCTTCTTTGCGAGCAATCATGGTGGTGACCAATTCATCTACTTGCTCCACTGAAGATCCAGGGAGGGCATTCAGTTTAGCTTTCGCTTCTTTGATTTTCTCTTCTCCACCAATCGAAGCATTCCAAATTAAAATCGCGACGTTCATGGCACCTTTCGCGGCGGTGCGGTTGTTGCCTGCTTGCTCGAGGATGGGTTGGCTGAATTTCGCCAATTTATCGGCAATGGTTAGAGTGCGAGGAGTCTTTTCCTTTTGGACGGGAGCCGGGGTACTGAAATCGCGTTCAATGGAACGAGGGTTGCGGTTACCGAAGGCACCGGTGGTCTTACTACGTGAGCGGGGGGAGGACATGGGGAGCCGTGGATGACTTTTAAGGCAAACCAGTCTCGCCCGTTGGGCAAGCCCATTTCCGCTCCCCATCCCTTGACAGAACAGACTCGCCTTGCCACGCTGACCTCTAAATAACCTATACCTGTGACTGATTATAGCGAAGTTATTAAAGCCCACCGCCGCGACCACCTCGCCCGGCCGATGTCACTCCCCACCGGAGTCCATCGTCATTTCGAGAGCACCACTTTACCTCTACCCATCGAGAAGGTCTTCGAATTTTTCTCCAAGGCAGAAAACCTCGAGGCTATTACTCCTCCCGAATTACAATTTAAAATTTTAACCCCGCTGCCCATCATCATGGAACGCGGAGCGTTGATTGATTATAAAATTAAAATGAGCGGCATTCCTTTTGGATGGCGCACACGCATCACGCATTGGGATCCGCCCTACGCTTTTGCGGATCAACAGCTCAAAGGTCCTTACGCCGTTTGGTTTCACACTCATACTTTTGCCGACGAAGGTGGTAAGACTCGGATGGATGATGAAGTGCTCTACAAACTTCCTCTCTGGCCGTTCGGTGAAATCGCTTATCCTTTCGTGAAAGGAAAAGTGGAAGGCATCTTCAAATACCGTCGCCAAAAAATCCGAAAACTTCTCGGAGTTTAATTAGTCGAGCAGGGAGATGAGTTGATCGAGCGACGTGATAAAAGCGTCGGCTCCCGCTTTGACTTTGGGTCGCACTGTATAGCGTCCAAAGCCAATCATCTTATCGACATCGCCTTTCACTTCTAAATCACTTGCGCCATCACCGACTAAAATCATTTGGTACGCTTTGAATTCATCGCGCAGTTTTAAGACGACCACGTTTTTACCTTTAGATTTAGCGGTCGGGCAACTCTCCACGTAGCCGGCATAAGAACCATCGGCATTAAAACGAAGTTCCACTGCTTCCACGTGTTCGATGCCTAAATACTGAGCGAGGGGACGGATGGCCTGAGTGAAACCACCGCTCACAATCATAACCGTCCATCCCGCAGCCTTCAGTTTTTTAATCGTATCTACGGCGGTCGGTTCGA
>JBAXIK010000082.1:0-5318 GCA_037138415.1 Opitutia bacterium
GCATTTCTAGCGGGCGAGGGATTAGGACCGACGAATACAGTCTTCGAAACCGTATTTAGTGATGTGACGGCGCATCCAATCGAGTGCGGTATTCACAGCACGAAGTTTAACTTGGCCGCGATCACCGTGCATGAAAACTTTTTTGGACCAAACTCCGGTGGGGGTCGCATAGCCAATAAAAACCGTGCCTACTGGATTTTCATCAGTGCCACCACCGGGGCCGGCAAAACCGGTCACCGACAAAGCATAGTCCGTACCAAATTTTTCGGTCGCTGCCATCGCCATCGCCTCTGCACATTCAGCCGAAACCGCACCATGCTGAGCAAGGAGACATTCAGAGATTCCTAAAATATTTATTTTGGCATCATTACTGTAACATACCGCTGACCCAGCAAAAACTTTAGAAGCCCCAGCAATATCGGTGAATGAATTCGCCAACAGACCGCCAGTACATGATTCAGCCAGCGCGATGGTTTTTTCCATACTGCGCAACTGTTCGACTACGATAGTCGCCAGACAGGAATGTCCGGTACAAACAAAGTCATCGCCCACTGCATCACGAATGGATTTAGCTACTTCGCAGAGTTTCTTCGAGCAAGCTCCGCTCGTACCTGATGTAATCCGTGCATCGACAATTCCGGTGTGAGTACCGAAAGTGAGTGCCATGCCTTCAACAATTAAAGGACGAACAATTTGTTCTAAGGGCACCGCACCAATTCCAAAAGTACGCACTTGTACATAGGCTTCACCATCAGAGGCGCAACCGATGGAGCAAAGTCGCGGGATCACTTCATTCTCGTACATCGGATGAAGTTCTAAAATCGGACCAGGCAACATCACTAAAGTCGTCCGACCGTCACAATAAAAAATTCCTGGGGCCGTGCCATGCGGATTGGACAAACTCTCTGCGCCTTCAAAAACCGTGCACTGACTTAAATCAGCGGGAGAAACTTTTCGTCCGATTTTTGTGAACAAGGTTTCAAGATTTTTTGCTGCGGAGTCGACGCGTTGTAATTTCAGACCCAACTCTCTAGCGATTGAGGCACGTGTCTGGTCATCAGAAGTCGGCCCGAGGCCGCCCGTCGTCACAATTAAATCATACTTGCCCCAAGATTTTTTAATCTCTTCAGAAATTTCTGCCGCATCGTCGCGTAAAACCACGGAACGAGTAATCGGTAAACCTCGACGCGCTAATTGTTCACCCAGCCAGAGCAGATGCCCATTTTCTCTCAAACCATCCAACAACTCGTTTCCAATATTGATAACGAGGACTTCGCGCTGACATTTATTGATGGAATCCATTTGCGGGTGACGGGACAGTAAGGTTATTTAAAGAGGCCTGCACAGGAATGCAAACTAACCCCGAAGAACTTTCTGCCAAAGCGAAGGCCCGTCGAGCCCCTCGCACCCCCGGGGTGTACCTCATGAAAGATGCCGCGGGCTTGGTTATCTATGTCGGAAAAGCGAAGAATCTGAAGAAACGCTTGGATTCCTATTTTGTCCCACGGGCCCGACTGGCCCCTAAAGTAGCCGCGATGATGGATCGGGTCCGAGATCTTGAATGGCATGAAGTTCGCAGCGAAACCGAAGCTCTTTTATTAGAAGGAAAATTGATTAAGCGCTGGCGACCGAAGTGGAATATACTTTTTCGCGACGATAAACAGTTCCCCCAAATCCGGGTCGATATCACCGATCCGATTCCCCGCTTCCGCATCGTCCGCATGCGCACGACAGAATCGTGCCGTTATTATGGACCCTTTCCGCATCAACAAGCCGTCCGTCGGACCCTCACCGCAATGCGTAAAAAATTCGGAGTTATTTTAGCAGAAACAACTCCTGAAATACTACCCGATGGACGCTGGAGATTATTTAATGACGCGCGTGCCGAAATTCAAAAGTTTCCTAATGAAGTGACGGTCGAAGAATACGGCGAACGCGTCCAACGGGCCTGTGAATTTTTAGAAGGTCAACTCGATGAATGGACCGAGCAAGTTTCGGTCGATATGCAAAAGGCTTCCGCCGAACAGGATTATGAAACAGCCGCTAAATTACGCGACTTGCTCGATGCCTTAGAACGTACGACCGAAAAATCTCGAAAATTCCTGCGCGAGAATCCCCTGCCCCGCCGAGATGAAACCCATGCCCTTGATCAACTAAAAGATACTTTAGAGTTAGAAGTTATTCCGTCCACCATGGAGTGTTTTGATATTTCTCATATTTCGGGAACTCTGGCGGTAGCCTCAATGGTACGATTTGTCGACGGACGAGCGGATAAAAATGGCTACCGAAGATTTAAAATAAAAACTTTTGAAGGGAATGATGATTTTCGCTCCATGCGTGAAGTGGTCGGCCGTCGCTACACCCGCCTCCATGAAGAACATCGAGCCTTTCCCGCACTCATTATTATCGATGGTGGACTGGGCCAAGTGGGAGCGGCGATGGCGGCCTTTAAAGAACATGAACTCAGCCCGCCTCCACTGATTGGTTTAGCCAAGCGCGAAGAGACCATTGTTTTCCCCGATGGCCGAGAACTTAAATTACCGCGCCATGATATTGGGCTGACTTTACTACAACGCATCCGCGATGAAGCCCACCGCTTCGCCAATGACTTTAATGCCGATTTACGGAGTCAAAAGCTGCGTGAGTCTATTTTAGATGAAATGCCAGGCTTAGGACCTAAACGGCGCGATGCCCTCTTAAAACACTTTGGATCGATTCAAAAAATCCGTAAGGCGACATGCGAAGAACTGGCTGAGGTCGGCGGTGTCAGCGAACAGATCGCTGCGAAAATCATTTTACACCTCGCGAGTCGAAAATAATTATTTGGCTAAACGCTCTTTAACGAATTGAGCGATGCGGGCGGCACCTTGAGCATCACCGAGTGACTCAACATTCTTTTTCCAACGACGCCAAACTTTGAAATCATCAGCAAAGGCTGAGGCGACTGCGGTCTTCATACTTTCGGGTGTCAGTCCTAAACATCCCGCATCGTGCTCGACAATTAAACGCGCGTTGCCCGATTCTTGACCGGGAATCACTTGGGAAATAATCATGGGCACACCCGCAGCCACGCATTCGTGCGTCGTAGCTCCACCGGCTTTGGAAATCACGATGTGACTGGAAAGCATGAGCGCGGTGATGCGATCGGTCCAACCTAAGACCTCGGCTCGTCCGGCCACTGCCGCTTCAACCGCACCTTTAAATTCAGCGTCTTTACCCACGGTCACGGTTAAATCGATTTCTAATTCAGAAAGTGCACGGGCCATTTGTACCGCATCTTTACGACCGGGATTGAGCATTAATAAAACTCGCGGACGTCCGCTGGCTGTTGCACTCGAGCGTGAAGCTAATTTATCACTGACTGGAAAACCGTAGGCTAAAATTTTCTCTTTGGGGACGCCCTGCTGAATCATGACATCTGAGGTCGCTTGATTAGGAGTCACATAAACATCCGAGTAAGCACGATGCCAGGCGCGGTTTACTGAAACTGAATCAGTCACGACCGTGATAATGTAAGGACGAGCGGGATTACTCAGTTTCCAGCGACGTTCAATTTGGTAATTATAAAGTGGGTAAGCCGAGATAACGATTTTGGGCTGGGTGCTATCTAATAATTCCAGGAGGCGACGACGGACCGGACCAAGAAATGGCAGACTCATTTCAACTAAGGGAAAGGTATGTAAAGCCGCGTATAAGCATCCCCAAAGTTTCGGGAATCGATTCGCCACTTGGATGTAATTATCCCTTTGTTTATGGGCTTTTTCTTGTCCGTAGGCCTCCAGAAAAATATCGTGGAATTCGGCTTCGGCACCGATGGGTTCGCGATTGATGGCGGCAACGACCGCACGGGCGGCTGCATTATGTCCTTCACCAAAGCCCGCGGAAAGTACGGGGATGATTTTTTTCATGAATTAGGAAACCGATTGAACCAGCTGATTCGCTTTGTGCAATTCGTAAGCTTCTCGTTGGGCTGTAATTAATTTCATCAACTCGGCCCGATCTACCACGCGAATCGTTCCATCGAGTTCTTCAACGATGGCGGTTAAAGATTCAACCCAATCGCCAGAATTTAAATAGCGCACTTTACCCATCATCCGATCTTCGGCTTTGTGAATGTGACCGCACATCACACCATCGCATCCGCGACGCTGAGCAAGAGTTTGAATGTGTTCTTCGAAGCGTGAAATAAAACTTACCGCTTGTTTAACTTTTCCTTTAATCGCTTGGGAAAGTGAGAAATATTCTTTGCCACGCCAAGCTCTCCAGCGATTGTAGAAGCGGTTGATATTGAGCAGCATTTGGTAGCTCATATCGCCTAAAATCGCTAACCAGCGCATCTTCGCCGTGACGGTGTCGAACACATCACCATGAATGCAGAGGAATTTTTTACCATCAGCAGCTACGTGAATATGCTCTTCGGCTAATTCAATGCGATCGAGGCTGATGGGGATGAGGCGACGAATAAAGTCATCGTGATTACCGCGCAGATAAATCATCTGGGTGCCGTCTTTTTCTGCCATCTTCAAAAGTCGACGAACCACCGCCGTGTGAGCGGGACCCCAGTAGTTGTTTCTTTGCAGCGACCAGAGATCGATGATGTCGCCATTCAAAATCATTTTTTGGCAACGCACCCCGCGTAAAACTTCGAGCAACTCACGCGCTTGAGCGTCCTTGGTGCCCAAGTGCAAATCCGACAAGATAATCGTCCGAAAATGGACTTTAGCACTCATTGGGCGTGGTATGGACTCCATGTGCCAAACTATACACTAAAATTGTGTCAAAACGGTGTCTTCCAAGCCCCACGATTGTTACGAATTGAAGTCTTTTCGTAACATAACTGCAATAATTGCCATTTTTGCCCTTCATTTATTTTCGGTACAAAATCTGAAAGCGCTCCTTGGATGCCTCGTCAAATTTTTTGATGATCTTTTCGTACTCAGGTGCATCGAAGGCGAGAGCGGCCTGCCTCAAGAGAGGGAGCATATTACTTTCGTCGATTTCTTTAATCTGTTTATAAGGCCATTTCGCCGGCGGCTGATCAATGTAAGGGAGTAAAAAGTCCAATGCCTTACGCAGCGATCGTGAGTCTTTATTATTTTTTCGCCACAAGTCGACGCCCGCATGTTCTCCGAGATTAGCTAAGGTAAAAAATGCATTTAAATTCATGCAGGAATAACTGAACGAGGCCGTTCGGGCTAACTCCTCGGGCTGTTTTCCGTCGGACTCAATTTGAACATTAATTCTCTTCGTGCGTGCGGCATCAATGATTTTTTTGGCGTCCTCTTTTTTTCCTAATCCTAGAGCGAGGTGAGCAGCTT
>JBAXIK010000083.1:0-5231 GCA_037138415.1 Opitutia bacterium
GACGCCTCCAAGGTTGGCTTCGTCACCTTGATGCATCGATTAATCAGCTGTAAATTTTCGCTTATCGACTGCCAGGTGCCCACGCCACACCTCGAAAGTCTTGGCGCCATGTGCGTGGATCGGAATTCGTTTCTAGAAGCGATTAAGATTCAGAAAGAATTATCACCCGACGGACAGCCGTGGGTTAATCCTCTTTTAATTTCCGGGCAGCGTCTTGCTTAATACGAAACACTTCACGCTCATAAACGCGTTCGATATTGAGGCATAATTGCTGTACGGTGCGACCGTCGGTATAAACCGCAATACCCGCACTCATATAGGCTTTTTCGCGCTTTTTCATCAGTTCGCGAATCTTAACTTCAGGATCATCACCCTTTAAAAGTGGACGGCGCGAAGTGTTGGCGGTGCGACGGATGATAGTATCTACGGAAGCAAAGAGCGTGATTACCACCCCTTTCGTTTTGACGAGTTCGGCCATGCCTTCTGGAACGACTAATCCGCCACCACAGGCGATAATGGCACCCGTCACTGGAATTAATTCTTCGATTACTTTTCGTTCTAAGGCACGGAAATGTTCTTCACCCTGTTGAGCAAAAATATCGGCGATACTCGCCCCGCCTAATTTTTCGACGAGATCATCGGTATCAATAAAAGATCTTTGCCAACGGTGCGCTAACTGACGACCTAACGCAGACTTCCCGGTTCCCATCATTCCCGCGAGAATGAGGTTGGGCAAAGTAGCATCATCGGGCCTGTTTAGCATAAACGTACCCCACAACATACACCAATCGATGCTTACTACAACAGAAAGTCACCAAATTGATGATTTACTTACCACTGCTTGCGAAAAGTGGTCTTTTAGATTAGCACTCAATAGACGCATGATTTCGCCGAGCACGCATTTACACCTCGATCAATCCAAGGCGATTGACTCGGTAATCGCGCAAACGCTCGATGTGCCCTTCTATGATCGGAGCGACTGGAAAGAAGCGATTAGCAAAAATCCCGGACAATGGACAGCGTTACCTCGACTAACCAAAGCGGAACTTCGCCAACATTCGCCGCAGGATTTATTACCTAAACGTTTTAATTTAAAGGAGCTGGCCGATCAAGGTATCATTGAAGAAGAAAGCACCTCGGGAACGTCAGGCGCCAGCGTGCGCGTCATCTTCGGAATCGAATGGTGGGGTGCACAAGAAACCAAAGCCTTTCAACAGAACGATTTAATCAAAAAACACATCCGCGAGAAAGGTACTTTGAAACGTGCTGTTTTAACCACTCCCGGCTGTAGCGGTGTGAGTTGTTTCGCTCGCTGGTTAAATTTCGAACAACGTATCATTGGCCATACACTCTACGTTAACCAATCACGCATTCCCTTTAGTATTCCTGAAGATAAAATGAAAATCATGGCGAGCGAAACGCAACAATGGTCGCCCGATTTTCTCGACGTGGATCCGGTGCATGGCATGTGGTTCGCCCTCTATTGCGAACGAAATAAAATTCAGCTCCCTTCCCTGCGTTTTATTATTTCAAGCTATGAATACACCAGCGTCATACATCGACGTATTATGGAACGCGTATTCGGAGTTCCAGTGATTAATTTATATGGTTCGAGTGAAACCGGACACTTACTCATCCAAAATGGTGGCGATGAACTCATCCCTAGTCCCGATACGGCCTACCTTGAACTCGTCGACGCCAATACTCAAGGCGTGGGGGAACTTCTGGTCTCAACGCGTACCAATCAATACCTACCTTTGATTCGTTATGAAATCGGCGATTTAGCCGAAGCGACTGCCAACGGATATCGCATTCATGGAAGAAAGCGTGATGCTTTGATCGATAGTAATAAGAATCTAATAAGTACCCGCCAAGTGGATGAGGTTTTTAGTGATATTAAAAATATTTGTCATTACCAGGTCCGCCAATCGAGTGACGGTAAAGCCGAGGTGCTTCTCATGCCTGAGAGTCCTGATTCATCGATGAGCGATGTGGCGACTAAGGTAACTGCGAGACTCGAGAGGCTGCTGGGTAATTCCGTAAATACTTCCTTTGTTTCGCTCATTACCCCTGAAGATTCGGGTAAATTCCGTCTTACAGCCTGCGTAGTTTAAGTTTTTTTGCCCAAAAAAGAGTTAATTTATTCATTTTCTCCGCTTCGGGCTGGAAATGCTCCTCAATCCTGCCCAATCTCCGCAGTACTACGATGGAAGTTTATATCGACGGAAAATTTTATCCTAAAGCCGAAGCCAAAATCTCTGTCTTCGATCACGGCTTCCTCTATGGCGACGGCATCCTCGAAGGTATCCGTCTCTACAAGGGCTGTGTTTTTCGTTTAGACGAACACCTCGAGCGTCTCGAAATGTCGGCCAAGGCTCTTTGCTTAAACATGCCTTGGACGCGCAAAGAAATCTCCGACATCATTTGCGAGAGCTGCCGTCGTAACAAACTGACCGATGGTTACATCCGCCTCGTAGTTTCACGTGGCTTCGGCGACTTGGGTCTCTCTCCTAAAAATTGCCCAACGCCTTCTATCATTTGCATCGCCGATAGCATCAAACTTTATCCCGAAGAATTATATACTACGGGTATGAAAATCATCACGGCCCCCACTCGCCGCGTCAGCCCCGCAGCATTGCCACCGATGATCAAATCGCTGAACTACCTAAATAATATTTTAGCTAAGATGGAGGCCCAACAACATGGCTTCCACGAATGTCTCATGCTCAATGAACAAGGCTATGTTTCTGAATGCACTGGGGATAACGTTTTCTTAATCCACAAAGGTAAACTCATCACTCCTGCATCCTACGCTGGTGCACTGGTCGGAATCACCCGCCAAGTAGCCATCGAAGTCGCCCAAACCCTTAACATCCCCGTTGTTGAAACCAATATCACACGTTACGATGTATGGAATGCCGATGAATGTTTCCTGACGGGCACTGCGGCGGAAGTTATTCCTGTCATTGAAGTCGATGCGCGCACGATTGGAACCGGGAAACCTGGTCCGCTCACTGCCAAGATTCTTACTGAGTTCCGTAAGAAAGCTTCGAAAGAAGGCACGATGATTAACTAGAGATTACTCAATAAAAATCACTGCCCCACTTTGTCGTCAAAGCTGGGGCGTTTTTTTGTCCTCAAATTCGAATCGATTTTTTCGTCAGCTTTATCAATCAGTGGCGGAAACTGGAGAGCGAGATTGGATTTCACTGGATCCGGTAAATAGAAATCTCCAATCGGTGAAAGACGTTTAATCTTAATCGTAGCGGTGCTTCCCAGTGTTCCGACATTCATGGAATTCTGGGGAGGATTAATAATAAACTCACATCTAATATTTTTAATGGGTGACGGACATAATACAGTAAAACCGGGGCGGTTATTAAATTGTACAATACTCACTCCACGTGGATTAGAGGTTAAAGGTAAATTCCACGTACCGATTTCTGATAAATCGGGCGGAATCAGAACAAAGATCCGGCGAATTTCCTGGCTGGGATTACCGGGATAAACAAAAGTTTTACGCCATAATGGCCAATAACGACGGCCCTGTTCATCGATCACCTCAAATTCGCTCTGTCCTTTGGTAACTAACCATTTCTCTTTGAGTAGCGCCATTTCCTCGTCGGATATTTTAGCGACATCCGTACCAGCTCGACGCACTGGAACTTCGTTGGATGCGACATTAGCTGAAACAAGTGCAATCACTTCAATGGGTCCAGCCAGTTGCGCATCCACCCAAGCAATAAAGCCGTAAGGAATTGCGGTCATCGCACAGGATAAAATGATTCCGGCAACGACGGATCGCCCGAGAGAATTTTTAATGGTTAAGGCCGTCAACAAACCCGCACCCGCAAAGCCCGCAGCGTGAATGGCCATCGTGGTACCGAAACGCCACGACTCGATGACGTAGTCGTCGGCTGAACCAAACCAGCGAACGTATAAAAGCATGACCGAAGCCCACACGATACCGAGAGCGGCACCTAAGAGTGGAGCGTAGCGATAGCCTAATTTTTCGTATCCGCGGGTGGCACTAGCCGAGAGCAACGAGGCGATTACGCCACTAAAGAAAATATCGCTGACCGAATGGAGTCCGGTAAAAAGTGCTGCAAAGATTAAGAAACCCCAGGTAAACCAATACGTGCGCGCAAAGGCGATCATTCTCCCACAATCGTACCTGGCGGAACTACGGCACCTTTTTTAACGACAATAACACCATCACGTACAAACAATGCCTCGGTTTCCCATTCTTCTGGCAAGCCTGTGGGAGCCAAACGACAACCCGCGCCGATTCGTGCATTCTTATCGATGATGGCATTACGAATATAACAGTTAGCGCCCACGCCGATATCAGGTCTGCCTAAATTATGATTTTCGAGAATATCATGTGGACGCTCAAAAGAGTCAGCACCCATCATGACGACGTTTTCCAGAGTAGAGCCACCACGAATCACAGAACGAATACCAATCACGGAGCGATTAATCACCGAGTCATCTACAATGGATCCGCCTGCCATGAGCACTTTATTAACGCGGCAGGCATTCAGTTTAGCTGTCGGTAAATAGCTGACGTGAGTATAAATAGGATTTTCACTGTCGAAGAAATCGAACGGGGGAACCGGTTCCGTCAGCGACAGATTACATTCCCAGAAGGAACCGACCGTTCCGATGTCTTCCCAATAGCCATCGAAAACGTAACTAATCATTCTCTTCGAAGCTAACAAAGCAGGAATCACTTCCTTGCCGAAATCGGCTTGTTTAGGATCGGCCAAGGCCTCGCGCATCACTTTACCTGAGAACATATAAATGCCCATCGAGGCTAAACAGTATTTGCGGTCGGATTTATCGGATAAACGTAAACGTGCGTTACCCTTGAGCACTAGGGACTCGATGACTGCGGGATCCTTAGGTTTCTCAACAAATTCACTGATTTTTAGGTCAGAACCCACACGCATGACACCCAAGGCAGAAACCTGTTCTGCGGGCATCGCTTTAGCCGCAATGGTGATATCGGCCGCCGATTCAATGTGTTGCTTAGCTAAGTCAGCGAAATCGAGACGGTAAAGTTGGTCACCGGAAAGAATGAGAACAAGGTCTTCGTCTTTTAAATTATAGTGATGGAGATTTTGACGAACCGCATCTGCGGTGCCTTGATACCACGCTTCGCTATCACCTGTTTGTTCAGCTGCTAAAATATCGACGAACCCGCGCGCAAATCCATCAAACTTATAAGT
>JBAXIK010000084.1:0-4943 GCA_037138415.1 Opitutia bacterium
GCTAAAGTAATAGGCTCACTGAATGTAATCTTCCCGTCTTCAATGCTTACGACCTTAACGCCACTGGAGATACCAGGCGCTTTGATTTCTCCACCGACCACAAGTCCTTCAGTAGAGGGTAAACTCAGTTGAGGAGAATTTGCCACTGCTGTAGGGATTACTATTTTAACGGGCACAGCTGGAATAGGTCCGTTAGCATCATCCACCAACGGAGTCTGCGCATTCATCTTTTTGCCAGGCTCAACGGCCTGCGAGCCACTGTCTGAACCGTTTACGGTGACTTCTACTGAACCTTTTACACAGGCTACTTCCATATTACCTGTGCGGGTTGTTTCGTTTCGTGAATATTCTACGGAATAAACGGTACCACGAATACGTGCAACACCAGCGGGTGATTTAATCGTAAATGAAGACTGTGGATTAAGTTTTCGAACTTCACCGATGATTTTTCCTTTGACTACAAAAACTTCTACAACTGATGGCGATGGCTCTTTATCAAGTTTTTGATAAGCACCTTCGACGATTAAATTAGAAGCTACTTGGCGAAATGTTCGAACTTCCACCAAGGTTTCTGGATTAACTAAAATGGTGGATCCGTTTGAAAGACAAAGTTCGACGGTGGAGTCCTTGGTCGTCTCCACTTTGTAACCCTGCTCAAAAAGTTTTCCTTTAACTACCGGCTCCTTGATGGACTGGGGATTAATCAGTGAAGATTGACCCTTAATAATCGACACTTCGAATTTACCATTTTGCAAAACGGCGTGACAAAGCGCTGAAGAAAAAATCAGCAGCGAGAGAGTAAAATATCGGGTATAAATCTTCATAAAAAAGGGATTATTAAGGGAGGAATAATTTATAAATAAGAACGACTTTGTGCAATAAGTAAGACAAAAAAAGGGCTAAGACCCTAAAGTCTTAGCCCTTAATCTAGTTTCTATCTAAAATTAGGCAGTTTGATAGGCCTCTAACTTACGCTGAACGCGCACGGCTGAGAGCTGAGCGTATCGTGGAAGTCCTTGTTCATAAGGTAATTGCAACTCACCTTGGATGAGGGGTAATGCATAACGAACGAACTCAGGGTGGATGGACATCTTGTCCTCGCCGATCCACTTTTCAGGGAAGGCTTTGACGCCATTGGCGATGTCAGTGAGAGGAGCTAGGCTGGTTTCTACAGCATACTGCTCTTTGGTGGAACGGTGTAAGATGACCATTTTACCGGACTCACCCTTGATCGCGGCTTTAACAGCTTCGCGTCCACAGAGTTTAGCTTCTTCGACGTCGGTCTTAGAAGAATTATGTGAAGCAGCGCGTTGTGAAATACCTAGCTTAGAGGCACGAGCCTTAACGCCGTCGAAACGGCCTTCAACGAGAGTGCGTAAATATTCACCAGCACCACCGAGAACGGCGTGACCAAAAGCATCGGTGCTTGAAGTATCAGCTCCTAAATAATTTCCGGCTTCGTCTTGAACACCTTCCGATACGACCACGAAACAATGCGCGTTGTGTTTTAAAACTTCTTGTACGCGTTGCACGAAATTATCGGCGTTGAATGGAACTTCAGGAAGTAAAACGATGTGAGGAGCTGTGCATCCGTAATGAGTGTTCTTCGGTGCGTTCTTACCATTATCGTCACTCTTTTCACGACGTTGAGCTAAAACTGAAGAAGCAGCTAACCAGCCTGCATTGCGTCCCATAACCTCTAAAATCGATACGAAATCGTTCTGTCCCATCGCGGCATTATCTAAGGACATTTCGCGAACGGTTAAGGCGATGTGCTTAGCTACCGAACCATATCCAGGGCAGTGATCGGTTAAAGGTAAGTCGTTGTCGATGGTCTTAGGTACGCCGATCACACGAAGTTCATAACCGCGCTCTTTCGCCAGAGCGTCGATTTTTGCAGCAGTGTCTTGAGAATCATTGCCACCGATGTAGTGGAAGTAACGAATGTTATGCGCTTCAAAAACTTGGAGGATGCGATCGAAGTCTTCCGCTTTCTTAACTTTATAGCGGCAGGTACCGAGAGCGGCACCAGGGGTGTGCTCGAGGTTACGTAAAGTTTGCTGAGTTTCGCTCGCGAGATCGATTAACTGTTCGTGTAAAACACCATGGATACCGTTCAAGCCACCCAAGATATCGACAATTTCGTCTTCATGATTAAGGGCTTCAGCAATCACACCAGCGAGGCTGGCGTTAATCACCGGCGTGGGGCCGCCGCTTTGTGCGACGAGAAGATTTCCAGATAAGGAGGACATGGTATATAGTGAAGAGGTTTAAAATTGGGTTTTGGTTACCCCCTTGCCTATTGGCAACACGGAAAACCAACCCCACCCTTTTCTTTAGGACTTATTGATACTAAAGAATCCGCCCAGGCTTAATTTTGCCCGCCTCGGGGACTTTTTTCAGCCAAGCCTGAGCCGACTGCGAAAAGGCATCAACCTGAGCCTGGGCCATGCCCGTTAATTCACCCGCTTCAGCCATCGCCTTATCCAAGGCAGATCGAGTTAACCGCAGGCGCTGATCATCGGCCAAGCGTTCCACTAAATTATTTTTATCAATTTTACCGGAGCGTAAATCTTTAGCTACCGCAATAGCGTGTTCTTTTATCGCCTCGTGGGCCTGCTCGCGACCCGCCCCCGCTTTGACGGCTTCCATCAAGAAAGTGGTCGTCATTAAGAAAGGTAGATAGTGTTTCGATTCCCGCTCGACGACCGACTGATTAACTTCCATCTGCGCCAACACAGTTAAAAAGGCTTCGAGTAATCCATCAATGGCGAGGAAACTATCGGGAAGCATAACTCGGCGGACAA
The DNA here is from genome assembly GCA_037138415.1 of Opitutia bacterium. Lineage (GTDB taxonomy): Bacteria > Verrucomicrobiota > Verrucomicrobiia > Opitutales > UBA953 > UBA953. The sequence goes on from JBAXIK010000084.1 coordinate 2,808, forward strand.
CGGAGCAAGAAACATCTCCTTCATTCCATTGTTCACCCGCTAATGATGCAGCCATCGCTAAGTAACCCCGCAGGATTACATGGAATCCATTAATGCGCTCACAGGTGCGCGCATTCATTTTGTGCGGCATTGCCGAGGAGCCAACCTGACCAGGTAAAAATCCTTCGCTCGCTAATTCGTGACCCGACATGAGTCGCAGGGTTTTCGCGAATGATGAAGGACCGGAAGCCAAAGATAATAATGCCGATACCACTTCGAGATCCATCGAACGTGGATAGACTTGTCCGACGGCCCCTAAGACATGCGGTATACCTAAGTGCACTAAAACCTGCTTTTCTAATTGGGCTACTTTTTGTTTATCGCCCGAAAAGAGTGTCAATTGGTCGAGCTGTGTGCCCACGGCGCCCTTGAGTCCGCGTGCTGCAAATTGATTAATCTGCCCATCAATTTGATTAAGGCCTCGTAAAAATTCCTCGCCAAACATCGCCCATCTTTTTCCGACGGTGGTCGGCTGAGCGGCAACATTGTGAGTGCGGGCTGAGATTAAAAGACTGCGATCGGCTTCGGCACGACGAGCCAAAGCTACTACTGCGGCTACGGCCTTGGCACGAATTAATTGGAGGGATCGGTAAACTTGGAGCTGTTCGACCGATTCTGTTAAATCGCGACTCGTGAGTCCTTTGTGCACGTGCTCAAATCCAGCGAGTGCGCAAAATTCATCGATACGCGCTTTGACATCGTGACGGGTGGTTTCTTCGCGCTGACGAATCGAATTTAAATCAACTTGGTCTTTAACTTTTTCGTATGCGGCAATCGCGTTCGCCGGAATCTCTAAGCCCAATTCTTTTTGCGCTTTCATCACCGCAATCCAATACTCGCGTTCCAAAACAACTCTACCACGGGTCGACCAAACAGATTTCATCGCTGCCGAAGCGTAGCGGTCGGCTAAAACATTGGGAACGAAGTCGGAATCCATTTTCAAACGAGTCGTATCATTTTTAACGGCGAACGGCAAGCGCTCTCAAGAATAGGGCACGCAGGGCGACTTTTTCGTCTCGGCCTGAATTAGAAATATCGAAGCATTCTGTGCAGCCTAACTGTAAATCAATCAATTCACTCAAGGTATAATGGAATGCGGCTGGGGCTACTTTTGAGCCTACATACCAGGCATTTTGGCTAAAAACATTAGAGGAAGATTTTGCGGCCGAACCAAAAGTTGGACCATGTCGGCCCACGGCGACTTCAAATTGCCCTTTCGGAATCCCTGTCGCGGTCAGTTTAATGTCACCCGAATCAGCCAAGGAACGAACCTGGATGAGTAAGCGAAGTCTACTTTGTAAACCAGCGATTAATGGTCGGCATGATGACTCATTGAAAAAATAACGGTCAAGAGACTCTAAGGCCCAATTTAAATCACGAGCCGCAAAAGCTTCAATGGGTTCGAAAAATTCTCCTTCACCAAAAGGTGGAACAATAAAAAGTACATCTCGGGCTTTTACCGTGCCACCTGGTCCAACATAAATCGCGAGTTTCTCTACTTCCATTAAAACTACGCGGGTCGACTCACCCACTCGACCCACCAAAACCTCTGGTACATCAGGCTCATATTTAACTCCTAATTTTTTAAACAAGGCCGTAGCTCTTGCGATTTGCATCACCGTTTGTTCGCTCTGATTTTCCCATGGTTTTGGAGAAGTGAAGGTGTGAACAATAAATTCGTTAGCGATTGGTTTTAAAACTTGGAGATCCTTGCGTCGCCCGTCCAACGGTGAAGCAGAGATAATAATCGAAACCCTATCATTAGTTTTGGCGATAAGCTCGAGCATGTGCGTTAAAGATTCTTTAACGTCGGCTGACTCCGACTGCTTCGTACTGGCCATCCAATTGAGGTTGCGTAGCCAAACAACTTTTTTTCCGCCAAACATCGACAGCGTAGCCACCGCCTCAGAAAATTCGCGCTCGATATGTAGGGCGTCTTCTACTCGTGTAATTTGTGCAGAAATGACCTGTGAGTCGGCATCAACTCCGGCTTTTTTGACAGCAGCCCGATAAAATTTAAGGGCGTCTTCCTCGACGAGGAATTCGTCCTTACCAGCGATGACTGCAAGAAAATCGGGCACGTCCTTAATTTCACTG
>JBAXIK010000085.1:0-4874 GCA_037138415.1 Opitutia bacterium
TTACCCGTCCTTTTACTTTGTCTGGCTAAAAATTGGATCTCCACCGACCACGCTATTCAAATCGCCGTGATCTCCGCTTTTATTCTTCCATTTTTTATCCATGGATTTGCCTGGCGATTATGGATTGGAACCTATTACGCATTCTTACCCGATCAGTTACCGTCCTCAGGCCGACGCCTAGACGATTAACTTTTACGCGACGCCATCTGCGTGATTAACGCACAGAGAAAATCAGTATTGGCTTCACAGGCACGGAGATTTTGGACGGCATCATCGGTCAGTTGTTTAATGCGTGCCCGTGTCGCTTCGACACCGTTAAGATTAGCGAAAGTTAACTTATCATTATCTTTATCCGCTCCCACGGGTTTGCCTAAGCTAGCTGTAGTTCCGTGCGCGTCTAATAAATCATCAACGAGTTGGAAGGCAATGCCTGCTTGTTGACCTGCTAATCTGAAATGTTCGATCTCTTTGGCTGAAGCACCGCCAATACGAGCACCCATGGTTAGTGACACACTCAACATGGCCGCAGTTTTTCCACGTAAAATAAATTCCAGTCGCTCGGCCTGATTTTTCTTATCGCTGGTATTCATATCTTCTGTCTGTCCACCGACGAGTAAGGTTGATCCGGCTGCTTCGGCGAGTTCGCCCACGAGTTCTTGAACCAGAGTGGGATGCTCGGAGTAGCCTTGGGTGAGAAGTTTGAATGCTAAAGGAATCAGCGCATCGCCAGCGAGCAGGGCAGTGGCTTCGTCAAATGCCTTATGACATGAAGGTCTTCCACGGCGTAAGTCTGAATTATCCATGCATGGTAAATCATCATGGATAAGTGAATAGGTGTGAATGCACTCTATCGCGGTGGCAGCGTGTCGTGCATCGGCATCCGCCCGAAACGCTCTAGCTGCGGCTAAACAGAGTACTGGACGCAAACGTTTGCCACCCGCATCGAGCGAGTAGCGCATGGCTTCGTGTAAACGTGCGGGTGATGTCGTTGCTGAAGGCGTAAGAGAACGCAGTGCTTTTTCTGCTTCTTGAACGAGGTCGTCGAATTGCTTCTGGAAAAGCGCAGCGTCCATTTTATTCTTCGCTTTTACCTAATTTAAAAAATGTAGCGGTGCGACCGACAGATCCGATAATTTCACTTTGAGTGAGACGTGCCAGGGATTGTGATTGTTGCTCCATGACATCGCGTTCGGCGTTAAAACGGACTTTCACGAGGTCGGCATTTTTGAAGGCATCTTCCAGAAGTTTAGCGATACCGTCATTGACGCCCAACTTTCCGACAAAGACTTTGGGGTCTAGGGTCTGAGCTAACCCACGCAACTTGCTGCGCTCGGCACTGGTTAAACTAGGTTTGTCGCCATTATCCATAAGCCGATTTCAAAGGGGTCGCAGGGAGAGTCAACGGGCTAATCTTTAATGATGACTCAGTTTTAGCCTAATTTTATACTCATTTAGAGGTAATTAACGCCCAAATACGGCTTGCATAGTTAAATCCAACCTGTCACGACATTGGGCTTAACTTCGTTAGGGAGAGGGGCGGAGCCCTTCTCACGCTGGCCGGAGAGCGAAAGCTCTTTCCAGACGGAGGTACCGGCCAATTGGCGGGTCCTCGGGAATTTCTCCCAAGTCGGTCAAAAAAACAAAACCAAAACTCACCACACACATGGCAATCAACAAGTCGGAAATCATCAAAAGCAACCAGAAGGACGCTAAAGACACAGGCTCACCCGAAGTCCAAGTCGCGATCGTCTCTGCGCGCATTAACCACCTCACCGAGCACTTGCGCGATCACCGCAAGGACTTCCACTCACGCCGCGGTCTCATCATGCTGACCAACCGCCGTCGTAAGTTGCTCAATTATTTAAAGTCGAGCGATCTGGACCGTTACAACGCCCTCATTGTTAAACTCAACCTGCGTAAGTAATTTAGGCGCATAGCGCTGAGTTACCACGCACGTCCCAGCCCATGCTGGGACGTTGCATTTCACCTCAACAAAACAAAAACCCGCTGGGCAATCCCGCTCAGCACAAAAACCAAACAAAATATATGAAACAACAACACTCCGTGACTATCGACGAACTCGGTATCACCATCAGCACAGGTTCCTTAGCTCGTCTCGCTAATGGTTCTGTGACGATCAGCAAAGGCGAGACTACGGTCTTCGTTTCTGCTACCGCCGCCGAAGAACTGCGTTCACCCGACCAAGACTTTTTCCCACTCACCGTAGACTACCGCGAAAAGTTCGCTGCCGCTGGCCGCTTCCCTGGTGGTTATTTCCGTCGCGAAGGTAAACCTTCCGACAAAGAAATTTTAACCTCACGTCTTTGCGATCGTCCTCTCCGTCCTCTCTTCCCTGAAGGTTTCTTAAATGAAGTTCAAGTCATTGGCTTACTGCTTTCGGCTGATCTAGTGAACGAGCCCGATGTCTTAATGGTAAACGCAGCTTCTGCCGCCTTACTTTGTTCCGACATTCCTTGGAACGGTCCTATCGGTTGTATCCGCTTAGGTCGCGTTGAAGGTAAGTTCGTAGTGAATCCAACCCACGAAGAACAATTCGCCTCCGATCTCGATTTAATCTACGTCGGCAATGAGCGCGACATGATGATGATTGAAGGTTCGGCTGACCAAATTCCTGAAGCTGACTTCATTGCGGCCCTTGAATACGCCCACAAGGCGATCCAGCCTATCATCGCTGCACAACGTAAGTTAGCTTCACTCTGTGCGAAGAAAAAGCGCGTTTTCCCTCTCGTCGTTTGCGAACCTAAAGCATTAGCCATTTGCGAACGCGTGGCCGCCGAAGGCGATCAACTCAAGAAAGCTATTTTCTTAGCTTCCAAGAAAGAACGTGGCGACGCAGTTAAGGCCGTCGTTGAAAAATCGAAGGCTGCTTGCCAAGCAGAACTCGGCGCCGTCTTTGACGCTCGCCAAATCAAGATCGCTTTCGAAAAACTCCAAGAAAAAGTTTATCGTTCCGCTATCATTGAGAACGGTCAACGTGCCGATGGTCGTGGCACCAATGACCTCCGTCCGATTTCCTGTCAGGTCGACGTCTTACCTCGCGTTCACGGTTCTGCAATTTTCCAACGTGGCGAAACTCAAGGCCTCGTATTAGCAACTCTCGGAACTTCGAAAGATGCTCAAGATGTAGACGCCATCACGGGCGGTGCAAAATCTAAGTCATTCCTTCTGCATTATAACTTCCCTCCATTCTCAGTTGGTGAGACCGGACGTTTTGGTATGACCAGCCGTCGTGAGACGGGTCACGGCAATCTCGCTGAGCGCTCCTTGCTCTCCGTTCTGCCTTCCGAACAAGACTTCCCATACTCCATCCGCTTAGTCTCCGAAATCATGGAGTCCAATGGTTCAACCTCCATGGCTTCTGTTTGCGGTGGTACTTTAGCGCTCATGGATGCCGGCGTACCTATCAAAGCTCCTGTTGCTGGTATCTCTTGTGGTTTAGTCACCGAAGAGAAAGACGGTAAAGTCGTGAAGCACCGCGTGCTTACCGACATCATCGGTGCAGAAGATCACTACGGTGACATGGACTTTAAAATCTGTGGTACCACCGAAGGTATTACTGGTTTCCAGCTCGACCTTAAAATCCACGGTCTGCCCATTGAAATTGCGAAGGAAGCCATCATGCAGAACAAAGTCACCCGTGACCAAATTCTCGGTTACATGGTGTCGACCCTCTCCGCACCTCGTGCAGAGCTCAAGCCCTGTGCTCCTCGTACCCATCGCTTGAAGATTCCTTCTGATAAGATCGGTGCACTCATCGGTCCTGGCGGTAAGAATATCAAACGCATCACCGAGTACACCGGTTGCCAATTAGATATCGACCAAGACGACTCCGGTTGGGTCACCATCTTCGCGACCGACGGCGAAAAACTCGCTCGTGCCATCAACGAAGTGAATCTCATCTCCGCCCAAATCGAATTAGAAAAAACCTATAAAGGTGTTGTTCGCTCGGTGAAGGAATTCGGTGCCTTCGTTGAATGTCTCCCCGGTCAAGAAGGCCTCGTCCACATTTCCGAACTCGCTGACTTCCGCGTGAACCGCGTTGAAGACATCGTTAAGCTCGGTGATGAAATCATCGTGAAGTGCGTAGGCATCGATGACAAAGGTCGCGTCCGTCTCTCCCGTCGTGCAGCAATCGCTGAAAAAGAAGGCCGCGAATACGCGCCTGCTCCGAAGCCAGCCTTTGATCGTCCTGAGCGCCCCCGCCGTCCCTTCCGCGAACGCGGTGGCGACAACGAAGGCGGCGAAGGATAATCACTTCGACTAACCTCAATAAAAACCCCGGTTCGCCGGGGTTTTTTGTTGGGACGATTTAGCGCTTACGTAAATCAATCACGTACGAGCGCGTAAACATATCATGCCAGGCTCGGCGATCTTTGCGGAAGAGCGGAACGTGAAAATTGATGATACCTAGAATCGAAGTGAACGGATTAAATAGATTGATGAACGCAGCTTTCCAAGCCGAACGGAGTAAACAGGAAAGAACGCTGGGTGATTCTTGAGTATAAAAATCGACCACCTTTAAGTTAAACATTCGCTTACCGAGGGTCTGCCCGGCCAAGAAAATTTCCTGTAAGGCGAGTCCTAGCCAAGTAACGAGAAAACAAATTTCACCCATTTGGGTGAGCGCAATGGCCACGGCTTCCATGTCTTTTTCATCCGGGTGTTCCGCCATTTGCATGAGTTTGTTCTGTTCTTGAACAGAAGGGTGCTGAATCGCTCTAATGTATTGATTCTTAATTTTATTATAAAAAGCATCGGCCCGTTCACGAGCCGCTAATTCTTCGGTGTCGGCCACGTGGCCCGCTAAAAATAACCCGATAATAATGAGCGGAATGATGTCCGCCAAACACGCT
>JBAXIK010000086.1:0-4462 GCA_037138415.1 Opitutia bacterium
CATTCGCAGGAAAAAGTCCGAGCCTTCCGTTGATTGGATATTTTCACGGGCGCGCTCAGTAGACTCATCCACTTTTCTCAATAAAATATCACGGCCTTGGCTGAGCCCGGCAATCATCGCCACTTCGTTAACACAGTTAAGTTCAGCGGCGGCCATCAACATGCGTGCATAACGTGGGTGCGCGGGAAACACTGCCATTCTTCTACCTAATGGACTTAAGAGATTATTTTTATCAATCGCTCCAATATCTTTTAAAACTGTGAATGCCTGTGCGAGTGCGTGCGGATGGGGATTTTCATACCACGGGAAATTTTCCACATCGCTCCAGCCCATCGATAGTAGCAGCAAAAGTGTTTCGGTTAAGTCCATCCGCTTAATTTCCGGAGTCTCACGGAGCAAACGCGATTGATGATCAGTATGTGACCACAATCGGATGCAACGACCTGGACCCGTACGCCCCGCGCGACCGGCACGCTGTTCGGCTGAAGCCTGTGCAATGGGCTCGATTAATAGTGTATCAATTCCGCGAATGGCATCGTAGCGGGCAATTCGGGCAAGTCCTGCATCTACCACCATGCGAACGCCCGGAATCGTTAAAGATGTTTCCGCTACATTAGTTGCGACGATAACCTTACGCTGATTAGACTCTTGAACGGCGTTATCCTGATCACTTACAGAAAGCTCTCCGTGCAAGGGCAGGACCTGCACACCACCCGCTTCTTTTAAAAACTTAACTGCGTTGATCGTCCGCATAATTTCGTAAGCGCCAGGCATAAAAACCAAAATATCGCCCGTTGACTCTTCACGTAACAATCGGGCAACTTGCTCAGCTGCCCTATCCCAAATAGGCTGAGTGGGCGTTCTTAGGGTCGGTACATATTCTACTGCGACTGGGTAGGTCCGTCCGTCTGAGATTAAAGTCTCCGCGGGCTTGAGCCATTGCGAAACTCCGGCGGTATCCAGAGTAGCCGACATCACGACTAATAATAAATCTGGACGGTGTTTTTCCTGGAGTTGACGAGCTAAACTCAATGCAACATCGGAATGGATATTACGCTCGTGGAATTCATCGAAAATAATTGCCCCAATGCCTCGTAAGGTGGGGTCGCTCGCAATCTGTCGAAGTAATAAAGCCTCGGTAATAAATTTTATTTTAGTTTCAGCAGACTCTACTCTTTCGAACCGAATTTGATAACCCACTTCACCACCTAATTTCACCCCACGTTCCTGGGCCACGCGACGAGCCAATAAGCGAGCGGCCATTCGACGTGGCTGCAGAATAAGGATTTGTCCTTCAACACATTTTAAATCCACCAACATCTGAGGGAGGCGTGTCGATTTTCCTGATCCCGTGGGAGCGCTTAAAACAATCCTTCGCGAGCGAGTACAGGCGACCTGTAAATCCGCCTTTAATTTATCGATGGGTAAATCTAAACTCATTAAACGTTTAAGTTAATAATATGAGCGGTAGAAATTCCATCAGCAATAGTTAGGCGTGCTACGGTGACTGGAAGCTTGAAGCGCTTCGGGCCGGCACTGCCTGGATTAATCCGTAAAATATTTTTATCCTGCTCAATAAGCGGGATATGCGAATGTCCGGTAATAACAATATCAGGCTTAAATTCATGTTCATCAAACGGTAGATGTCCGTGAAACATGAGGAGTTTTTCCCCGCCATACACTTCGGTAAAATAATGGGTGAAGGTTTCTTCGACATCGCAGTTTCCGCCGACCACAAAGGTCGGAGCAAACTGTGCAAGGGTCTCTATAATCAACGAACCTCCCACGTCACCTGCATGTAATATCACATCACAACCCTCCAGCGCAACAATCGCCTCAGGGCGAAGCAAACCGTGCGTATCCGAAATCAAACCAATCTCGCAGACCGATTTCACTAGGATTGCGGGCGATGTAGTTTATCTACCGAAACCGATCGCAATGACGTAAACTCGGCTCCCAGGGTTTCTTTCAGTTTATCTTTTAACCCCTGAGGCATGGCTTTTACGGCAGCATCAAAGTCCTTGTCTCCAGGAAATAGCGATTTTGCTGATTCAACAGGGCGAGTCGCAGGACCGGCAGGTATATCGAATTTATAATCACTTATCTTTTCATCATTGATAATACCTGCGTCGTCGCTCACCGAAAGCTCGGTGACGGAGGTTTGATCTTCATCGATATCCACTTCGGGCGAGATAGATTTCTGAATTACTGGCTTAGCAGATTCCGCGGGTGCCTCAACCGCTAGTGTCGGTTGCGGACTGTTTATTTTTTTTTGGCCAGGCTCCCGAGGAAGTCTGGCTGCAGCGGCGGCGACATCTTTGATGAGATGATCAATCGGTCGCGTCTTACACTGTTCTATCGCCTTAAGCAAAGTGACTTCAAAATTAGCTCTCGGGGAAAGACCGTAACGGATACCCTGTTCACTCGTCTGCAAGCATTCTAAAAAGCTGACCAGTTTCTCGGTCGTTAATGGCGCGCCGAGATGAGCGCTACTACTGCCCTGCTTAACCGCATCGAGCACAGCGGAACGTACCAATAACTGAAGGTCGTTCATCACGCGCATTAAGTCGCGGCCTTCGGCATGAAACTTATCGCATAATGCAATTACTGATTTGGCATCACCTTGGGCGATTGCTTTTGCTAAATCGGAAACCTGTTGAGCAGAGGCTAAACCATAGATTGATAATACATCCACTTCGGTAACTTTTTTACCAGAGAATGAAATCACTTGGTCTAAAATAGACTGGGAGTCACGCATCCCGCCATTAGCGATACGAGCAATCGCATTGAGTGCCGCAGGCTCAGCTTGAACACCATCGGCTTTAACAATCCGTGCTAGTTGGGCAGCAATCACTTCTTCGGCGATGGGATGAAACTCTAAGCGCTGGCAACGTGAAGTGATCGTGGGGAGGACTTTATCGGCTTCGGTGGTCGCTAGAATAAATTTTACCCAAGCCGGAGGCTCTTCGAGAGTTTTTAATAACGTATTAAATGCGTCTTTGGTTAACTGGTGCACCTCATCGATGATAAAGATTTTGAATCGGCAATTAACCGGGGGAAACTGACACTCTTCGCGTATTTTTTTGGCGTCTTCGATGGAGCGGTTTGAGGCGGCATCAATTTCAATGACATCCAAGCAGTTGCCCTGTTCTATTTGCTGGCAAACTGGATCATCGACCGAAAAATCTGGGCCCGTTTCCTTACCACAATTTAAAGCTTTAGCTAGAATACGTGCGGTGGTGGTTTTTCCGGTTCCGCGAGGACCCACAAAAAGATAGGCGTGCGCGAGTTGCTTGGTCGTTAATGCATTACGTAAAGTACGCACGATGTGTTCTTGACCTACCAATTCGTCGAAACGACGTGGGCGCCAGCGGCGGGCAATAACTTGAAAGGCGGGCTCAGACACAGGACTTAATCAAAACCCTAAGCGATAAAGTGTCAACGGGGCAAAGAGACTGATTACGCCACCGTACCTTGGTTTTTACTATATATTGTTTAATGTCTATGCTTTAGGTAATTTTAATTAGATTTCTTTCTAATCGCCATGAAAATTGTGAGGACAATGAAGCAACTTGGGAGGCTTATTTTTCGCCCCCAAAACACACTTGCAATACGAATAATCAACTAGTAAAAATTAGCACGAAAGAGAAAAGCAATGGAAAAAGAGTCACACCAAGACGCGGTACCAAATCCTTTTAATCAAGGATATTATGAATCCGAAGAGCTGCGTAGGTTTGGATTTAAAAGTATTGGTGATAATGTTAAGATAGCAAAAAATGCCACGATTATTGGGCTGAATAATATATCGCTTGGAAATAATATACGCATTGATGGAAATGTTGTCATAGTTGCTTACTCGGGCCCACTTACGCTTGGTAACTACATACATATTGGGGGCGGCTGCCATTTGAATTGTGCAGGCGGTATTACTTTAGCTGATTTTTCGGGCTTGTCGCAAGGTGTTAGGATTTATTCTGGCACTGACGACTACACTGGCAAATCTCTTACCAATCCTACCGTCCCACACAAATACTTAAAAATAACAATCGCCCCAGTAATATTAGGTAAGCACGTAATAGTTGGCTCGGGCAGCATTATTTTACCAGGAGTAACTATTGGGGATGGCTCATGTGTAGGCGCATTATCTTTAGTTACCAAATCGCTGGATGAATGGGGCGTTTATTTTGGATCTCCAGTAAGAAAACTTAAAGAGAGAAGCAAAGATATGCTTAAACTTGAGGAGCAGTTTTTGCTGGAGGTATCGTCTAAACTAACTCAACCGCCGCTTTAAGCATAGCAGAAGGTAAATCAATGTAGGGCTATCTAACCTTACATGTAACTTTAATACTAGCGCTCAAGTAAATCAACTGCTTGTGGAAGTCTTTCTACTCCCACTCGATCGTGGCGGGGGGCTTCGACGAAACGTCGTACACGACACGATTAATACCCTTAACCTCGTTAA
>JBAXIK010000087.1:0-4226 GCA_037138415.1 Opitutia bacterium
AAAGTACATTGAGTGCGTCGAGACGATTCCCCGGAAGCATAATGCCGGTTGCTGTCTTCTTGGATTGATTGGTCGATGATTCTCCCGCCACGGTCAGGCAGTAGGTTTCAAGTCCACAAGTAGTGGTGTCTTTGGGTGCACCCCCATTAAAGTGTAAGCTGATAAATAAATCCGCCTTGAGTTTGTTCGCATAGTCACAGCGGTCGGCTAATTCGACGTAATTATCTTTATCTCGGGTTAGAAAAACTTCGAAGCCGAGTTTTTCTAAAATAATTTTGAGTCGGAGCGCGGTATCAAGTGTCGCCGCTTTTTCGGTGTAGTTATATGTTTTGCTCACAATACCAGGGTCTTTACCCCCATGTCCTGCATCGATGACGATGCGTCGAAAGCCAATACCGAACGGCGCTTTATTTCGCCAAATGAGCGGGACTAAAACTTTATCATAGTCCACGCGATCAATCGCTAGATTTCCTTTAATCAGGATTAATGTTTCCGTTAGATAAACTTTGACGCCCCCAATTGTGATGTAGGGTTTTTTATTCTCTGCGAAAACATCGGGCAGATTTTTTCCGACGTAACGCTCGGACTCTGCGGGATCCGTTTTTAATGAAGTTATCTGCTGAAGCCCTAAGAGTTTTAGAGTTTCACCCAATGCTAAATCAGGCTTCGCCCAAACGCTGGGAGCAACGCCTATCCAAAGAAGAAAGGCGAAGAGTAGGAGGGTGTGCCCGCGGGCTTTCACGGAATTACTCGGAATCGTTTTCACCATTATCCACCGCTGAATCATCCTCTTGGTCATCATCCGAAGGTTCGGCATTATGAATGAGTTTACGACGATTTTCCTGTAAAGGTGTTAGGCCCACCACAATGGCTCGGCCGGTGCGCTTGGGTTCATTATCCCGCGTGCAAATGTGTATGAGTTCAGTAATCGCTTTATTCATGGTATCGAGACCGATTTCTGGGTGCTCTAATTCGCGGTAACGATATTGTAAAAGCAGTTTTACTTTGTGTCCGTGATAAAGGAAATTTTCTGCCCGACGTACCTTAATCATTAAGTCATGCACATCAATCCGTGGACGGAGTTTAATTTCCTTCACTTTCGTCGTCGTCTTTTGATGCTTATGCTTCTTCGCTTCTTCGTATAAATATTTTCCGTATTCAATTAATTTACAAACGGGCGGAACCGCGGTGGCTGCAATTTCAATTAAATCAACGCCGTGTTCTTGCGCTAATTGTAAAGCTTTAGCGGTCGGCATCACGCCAAGCATTTCACCTTTCGCCGTGATCACACGAATCTCAGTCGCGCGTATCTTCTCGTTACGTTTTGGCCCTTTATCTTCTCGGCTGCGATTATTGAAGCGCTGCTGACTAGAGCTGGATGGTTTTTTGGGCCGAGGGCTATTCGGGCGATAAGGGGTTGCCATTAGGTATCTTCGTGCGTGTCGCTACTTATTTAACTTCCACTTTTAATCGCTATGGTTCAAGCACCGATTGCGTCGGTGGAGATAAATTATCACTCAGTCTCTAAGCGCTTTATCTCCGCCAAGACCTGTTGGCCGTGCTCTCCTGGTTCAACTTTTGAAATGACTGATTTCAAAACACCCTCCTCATCAAAGAGGTACGCCGCACGCAACGGACCGAAATATTTCTTACCATACATCGACTTCTCAACAATCGCATCGAGCGCCTTCGAAAATTGATCCTCGGGATCGGAAACTAGGGTATACTTGATGCCGTTCTTCTCGGCATATTTGACGTGCGAGCTGCTCTTGTCTCGGGAGACGGTTACAGTCTTAAATCCTTTACGAGCAATGACTTGTAAATCTTTAGAGAGGGCACAGGTCTGTTTATCGCAGGCGGAGGTATTATTGCGCATGTAGACCGAAACTAGGGTCGGACCATCAATAAGTTCAGAAAATCGGACAGTTTCGACTTTTCCCTTCAAGACAGCCTCAATTTCGAAGTTTAACTTAGGTTTTTTGCCTGTTTTGTGCATAGGCCTATTCAATTGTCGGGCTGTGCTAAACTGTCAAACGAGAGGCCTTTATTACCGGTAAATTAGATCGCGATGAGATTAGCTACCTTTCCCCTTTACAAAAGCCCCCCCGTGGTCTTTGTTCCGACCCTTTCCGCCATGCAAAAGACCCGCAAGTCGATCTCCAAACGCTTCAAAATTACCGGTACCGGTAAAGTGATGCGCAAGTCCCCTAACGGACGCCACCTTCTTAGTTCTAAGTCGCGTAAGCAACGTCGTCGCGCTAATAAAGACAAGCGCGTCGATTCCGGTTTCGAAAAGAAGATGTTGGCTTCCATGCCATTCGCGTAAATCGACTGTCTAAAATTTCTGGCCGAACGGGTGTTCATTAAGGCGACCCCCAGGCCATTAAACTAACCATAAAAACAACATACCAACATGCCTAGAGCAACTAACGGTCCAGCTACCAAAGCACGCAAACGTCGTGCGATTCGCGCAGCTAAGGGCTACTTCGGAAATAAATCACGTCTCTACATCTACGCTCTCGAAGCTGTACAACGTGCCCAAAAATTCGCTTACCGCGATCGTCGCAAAAATAAATCGACGTTCCGCCAATTGTGGATCGTGCGTCTTAACGCCGCCTGCCGTCCTCAAGGTATCAGCTACAGTCGTTTAGTGAATGGTCTGAAAAAGGCCAACATCACCATCGACCGTAAAAATCTCAGCGAGCTCGCTATTCATGATGCCCCAGCTTTTGAGGCAATCGTGACCTTGGCCAAAGCCGCTTTGAAGAAGTAAATCTTCCTTTGAAACGGTTTAACAAGGCCCCGAGATTCGGGGCCTTGTTGTTTCTGGAGTGCTTTCGCTTGCCGATTTCCCTCTCCATCGCACAAATCTAACCCATGCAGCAACAGCTAGCCCAGCTCGTCGCCACCGCCCAGGCCGAATCCAAATCCGTCACCAACCGTGCCGAGATGGAAGCTTTCAAAGCCCGCGTGGTCGGTCCGAACGGTTCACTCACCGCTGCGATGAAAGGAATGGCGACTCTTTCCAAAGAAGAACGTCCAGTCGTCGGTAAATTAATTAACGAAGCAAAAAAATCGGTCGAAGAAATTCTCGCCGCATTGCTCACCAAAATTGAAGACGCCGAAATTGGTTCCGCTCTCGGCACTCCACTGGATCCTACTTTAATCGGCAACGAAACTCCCGCGGGTTTCATTCATCCGCTTTCTCGCACGCGCGAAAAAATTCTTAATACTTTTAAGAAATTAGGTTTCACCATCGCCGAGGGTCCCGAAATCGAAACGGAGTGGCATTGCTTCGATGCACTCAACACGCCCGCCGATCACCCGGCGCGTGATATGCAGGATACGCTTTATCTTCCTAAATCATTTCGCTCCGTCGACGCTCCTCGCCGCGGTGAAGAAGCCCTCGTCTTACGTACTCACACTTCTAGCGTCCAAATTCGTACGCTCCTGAATCGTAAACCTCCTTTCCGTATCGTGGCCCCCGGTCGTTGTTTCCGTCGCGATGCGGTGGATGCTACTCACTCGGCCAACTTCCACCAAATCGAAGGTCTTTGGATTGACCATCAAGTCACTTTAGCAGACCTGCGCGGAATTCTTGATTTCTTCGTCAAAGAAACTTTCGGTGCTGACGCTGAAATTCGCCTGCGTCCTTCTTATTTCCCATTCACTGAGCCAAGTTTTGAGATGGACTTACGTTCTCCGAATCTGGGACGTCTTTCCAATCGCTGGATCGAAATTATGGGATGCGGTTTAGTGGATCCTAAAGTCCTCGAGCTTTGTGAATTAAATCCTAACGAATATTCGGGCCTCGCCTTCGGCTTGGGCCTCGAACGTATCACCATGTTGGTTCATGGCATCGACGACATTCGTCACTTCTATAACAACGATCTCCGCTTCTTGCGTCAGTTCGCCTAAATCATGAAAGCTTCTTTTCAAGCGCTCGGTCGTCACGTGGATCTTTCTGGAGTCACTCCTGAAAAATTATCCGAGGTTTTACCGATGCTCGGCCTAGAAGTTGAATCGATTCATTCATTCGGCCTCGCCCCATTGCCTTTTGTCGTGGTCGGAGAAATTCTGGCTTCTGAAAAACACCCGCAAGCGGATCGTCTCAGTGTTTGTAAGGTCGATGTCGGTGATGGCACCATCCGCCAAATTGTCTGCGGTGCGAAAAATTTCAAAGTGGGTGACCGCGTCCCTGTCGCTCTTCCTGGTACAATCATGCC
>JBAXIK010000088.1:0-4077 GCA_037138415.1 Opitutia bacterium
TCTTCATGCGAGGTAATTACATGACCGCCTGCTTCAGCATAACCTAATAGGCCAATGACTTCGGGGTGTTTTGGATCTCCAAAAATCACCGTCACGTATCCCTTCTTCGCATACATGCGAACTTTGCCGGCAATGATACCCACGTCCGGACAAGTCGCATCACGAAATTCCATTCCGAGATTTTTTAAATATTTCCTGCGTTCAGGCGAAATCCCATGCGCACGCACGACCATCACAGATTGTTCTTCCTTCTTCACATTCAATTCCGCTTGGCTGCTGTAGTCACCCACTTCGCGAATTCCCTCTTTCGTCAGAACCTCCATCATCTGACGATTATGAATGAGCGGACCGTCGGTATAGACCGGACTACGACCTTTCGAAGCGTACTCACGCGCAATATCGATGGCACGTTCAACGCCCCAACAAAATCCAGCCGATTTAGCTCGAATGACTTTCACACCTTTAAAGTGCAACCTTCCACCAAGCTTTCAAGCCTTCGGTGCATCTAAAGTACGAACCCGACGATGTTTCAGCGGAAAACGGAGTGTTACGGTCGTTCCAACATTGGGCGTACTCTCAATATCCACCGTACCGCCGTGAGCTCGTAATATTTTAAGTAAAATCATCATACCCAATCCCCCGCCCGACGCCTTGGTACTGTAGTAGGCATCGAAAACTCGGGTGAGTTTATCCGCAGGGATTCCCACACCGGTGTCTTTAACCGCTAAAATCACCCACTCATCATCCGTCGAAAAATTAACCAAAATATCTCCACCCCGATCCAACGCCTCGAGTGAATTTTTCATCACATTGAACAAGGCCTGTTTAATTTGATTTCGATCCGCGAGTATCAGTGGAATTTCACTACCCACATCGACCGACACTCGAATGCCGAGCTGCTTTAATTGGTCCTGCAGTAAATTCATGGTCTCAGCCACGACTGCTACTAAATCGGTATCTACTAAATTGGGTTTAGTCGGACGCACCGCTCCAAGAAAATCACGGACGATGCCATCGAGGCGTTTAATTTCTCCCTGACAAACCTCAGCAGCATCGCGGACTTTTTTGGCTTCAGCACTTTCTCCTAATTTTTCGGCTGCGCGCTGTAATACCTGTAAATGCAAGCCAATCGCGTTGAGCGGATTACCAATCTCGTGCGCCACACCCGCAGCTAATGCGACAATCGAATCAATCCGTTCGCTCTCAATCCGGTCTTCCGTTTGTACTTTCTCGGTGGTGACGTCACTTAAAACAGCTACGCGTCTGGAATTTTCAGAATCATTCGCTGAACCTACACGAGCCAAATGCAGACGGAGAACGCGAGATTCCGGATAACGTACTTCAATCTCACGCGTCAATGCCTCTACTTGTACCGGCAACTCAAGCGCTTTGGCGATGTCGGGAGAAATTCTTCTTAACTCAGCACCGGTCACATCATCAACACCCACCCCAAGTAATTGAATCGCCGCCGAATTAGCATAATCAATCGAACCATCAGCCGATAAAACAATCACACCCTCTCGCAATGTATCGAGAACCGTGTCCATCAAATCGCGTTCCCGTTCGAGTCGACGAACCAGAATAGATAGGTTTTGGGAGTCGAGCCCGTCGATGCGACTCAACACCTTATCCAAAAGACTGAAATGTTTTTTCTTCATACAGCTCGAGTCGAAAAAATATGACTAATTTCCTGAATTAATAAATCGGCAATTTTATCTTTGGAGGCCGGACCAATCACCTGACGAAATCCATTATTTCCCAATAAAATTATGGTATTTTCATCATTTCCAAAGGCTCCCTCGGCTCCAGCCACCGAATTAGCGGCAATCAAATCGATTTTCTTACGCTTCAGTTTTGCTAAAGCGTGTTCCTCGATATTTTCAGTTTCGGCAGCAAATCCAACTAAAAACTGTCCCGGTTTTCTTTGTGCCGCCATCGCCGCTAAAATATCAGGCACCGGTTCCATTTCTAAACTCAAGTCCGTGCCATCTTTTTTGAGTTTCTGGGGAAGCGTTTGTTTAGGACGCCAATCGCTCACCGCGGCGGTCATAATTAAAATATCGCACGGACCAAATAAAGCGTCGGTCTGGCGCATCAGCTCATCAGCCGTCACCACTGGATAAAACATCACGCCTTCAGGCTCGGGTAGCGAAACGGGTCCGCTGACCAGATCGACCGTCCAGCCTGCTGCCTTCGCCGCTTTGGCTAGTGCAAAACCCATCTTCCCAGTGGAAGGATTGCTCACAAAGCGCACGGGATCAAAAAATTCCCGAGTAGGTCCTGCAGTGATTAAACAGCGAAGTGACATTGCTTTAATTAATTTGAGGGATGGCGGCACTGAGGGCGAGTGCGAAGGCGTCATTCTCAATCTTTTCGACCTTTCCATTTCGTAATATTATCCCCACGCTGGGGTATGGATCTGTATTTAGCCACTGGAAATGCCCATAAAACCGAGGAATTCAGTCGGTTATTTAAAAAAGCAGGACTCAACATAAACGTCTTTTCCGCCAAAGAGATCGGTGGCATGCCCTACGTAGAAGAAATCACCGGAACGTTCACCGGGAACTGTCGCTTAAAAGCAGAAGCCCTTCGAAGAATCGCGCCGTATAAATCTTGGGTGCTCGCCGATGATAGCGGACTTTGCTGCGACGCCCTTCAAGGCGGTCCAGGGGTAGACTCCGCCGTGTACGCGGGTAATAATGCGACCGACGCCGAAAATCGGGCCAAGCTTTTGAACGCGATGAAAAAAGCGCCTCTCCACAAACGTGGTGCACGTTTCGAATGTCATTTACTCATCCTCGGTCCAAACAACGAAGAACAAAAATTTCTCGGTCAATGTTGGGGTAGTATTTTAGAAGCAGAAGTCGGCACCGAAGGATTTGGTTACGACTCACTTTTTATTCCGAGCGGATTCGATAAAACTTTTGGCGAGCTACAACCTCAGACCAAAGATAAACACAGTCACCGCGCTAAAGCCTTCGCCCACTTAGTTCATTGGATGAAAGAAAACGAGTTAGGCGTTTAGTTGGATTTAGCTTCGATATGATCAGGAGGCAGCCCCTCCTGTAACCTTCTAAACATGTCTTTATACAAGCCCTCTAAGTGCTTTGTATACTGTGCCGTATTAAACAGAGGAGTCGTATAGCGATTATTTCTTACTTTAGCTTTAATCGCAGAAAGCTTTTCGGGGTGCGTCGCTAATTCAACGGCTCGATCCTCGTACTCTTTTAGTGATTCAGTAATCAGTTCGGACACATCAAGTGCCTTGAGTATGCCAGCGGCCACTCGTCCTGGTAGAGTCTTACCCACACAGGTCAAAAGAGGAGCCCCAGCCCATAAGGCATCACTCGCCGTCGCATGGGCGTTATAGGGCAGAGTATCCAAGAATAGTCCTGCCACCCGATAGCGTGCAATATATTTCATACGTTCAGCAATCCGTGGAGCAAAAATAATCCGCTCGGGACTAATCCCTCTTTGTTCAGCTTCGCGACGAATATTTTCTTGGAAGGCATCATTATTCTTAGGCAGCCAAAGAAGGCTTCCAGGTACGCGTCTTAAAATATTCATCCAGACATCAAAAAACTGGGGAGTGATTTTATAGCTTATATTTAAACAAGAAAATATGAAACCTTCTTCAGGTAGGCCGTACTCCCGTCGAGAGAGTGACTGTTTAATTTCCCTATCCTTACCAAAATCATTCGGCATATAAGTATGCGGCAGATAGGCAATTTTCTCGTTATAGTAAGACTGACTCGATACGGGAATGACCGTGGGATCGGCAATTAAGTAGTCCATATAATCGACCCCCTGTGTACCCGGGTAGCCTAGATAGTTTACCTGCACAGGTGCAGCGCGATTCGCAAAAACACCTGGGCGTGGGCGATCCGCAAAGCCATTTAAATCAATAAGAATATCGACTCCATTTTGCCGAATGAATGACGCGGCCTGAGCATCATTCATATCTTTAATATCATGAACACAATCAAACGCCTTGAGTATTCTTTGACGGACTTCGCTGCCGTCATCAGGAGTATAATCAAAAGCTAAAATCTCAAATTGGTCGCGATGATGATTTTC
>JBAXIK010000089.1:0-3984 GCA_037138415.1 Opitutia bacterium
ATAAAATGATGAATCGACTTCGCAGCAGCGTGGTTTGGTTGGCCTTGCAGCCGATTTATTTCTATCAGCGGTTTGTTTCAAAACCGTTACATTGGTTGATCCCTGGTTCGGGTTGCAGATTTCACCCAAGTTGCTCCGCGTATGCGGTAATTGCCCTAAAAAGACATGGTTTTTTCAAGGGGTCATGGCTTTCGATCAAGCGCATTGGGCGGTGTAATCCGGTGGGTGGTTCGGGCGTTGACGATGTCCCACCTGCCTAGATAAAGCTTATACCCCCTCGCTCATTTAGGCTATCTCCTATAATTCTGACTATGCAAAACTTTCTGCTCAAAAAAATACGCTCACGTCAGGGAGGAGCTTGGTTATTAGCCTTAACGTATATTATTTTGGGTTCAGTTTTGCGTCTCGGTTTTCTCGCTGCCTCCGCCACTGAGGTCACTTGGTCGTGGACAACTTTAGTAGCACTCTTAATTGGATTTATTTTCGACATCGCCATGGCGGGTTTTTTTGCGATGCCTTTCGCGCTGATTAGTAGCTTTTGTAAGTCAGAGCGTTTTCGCCTATTTTTAATTCCTCTTTGGTGTTTTGGCGTTTTTCTTTTCACTTTCTGGAAAATCTCCGAAATTCTTTTTTGGCAGGAGTTCGCCGTTCGCTTCAACTTTATCGCCGTTGATTATTTAGTTTATACGAGCGAAGTGGTTAAAAATATTCGCGAGTCGTACAACATGCCACTAATCTTTTTG
Source organism: Opitutia bacterium (assembly GCA_037138415.1). Classification (GTDB taxonomy): domain Bacteria; phylum Verrucomicrobiota; class Verrucomicrobiia; order Opitutales; family UBA953; genus UBA953. The sequence goes on from JBAXIK010000089.1 coordinate 744, forward strand.
GCGGTATTCTCACTGGCGTCTGGTTTTTATTTCCTCTGGCGTAAATGCGGTTTTACCCAGCTTTGGTCGGACGGTGTGGTTGAGGACGCCACGCCCCGTTGGTGGACGCCTCTGCTTTTAGCTATCCCGGTTTTAGTCATTCCGTTCTACAGCTATTTTATTGGAAAACATGATTTAAAGAAGTCTTCCGATGCCGACTCGAGCTTTGGCGAGCGCGTGGTCGCTGGTTTGCGTCACATGGGCGATATTCAACCGAGTTTCGCTAATAACTATGAAACGGAAATCGCTAAGAATGGTGAGTACTCTTTCTTAACCGCTTTTTGGGCCAACCAGTTAGAGTGGCGCCGTTTCTATCCTTCACGAGATAACGCCCCCGCCGCGTTACGTGAAATTTTAACTTCCGAAACTAACGAAAGTAAAAAAGCAGACATTACTCGTGAAATCAAAGCGTCTGGTTCAGCTCAAAAGTATAATGTGATTCAAATCACCGTCGAAAGTTTGAGTGCAGAATTTTTAAGTTGTTATGGTACAGAACCCTATGCTTCCCAAAAATTAACACCCAACTTGGATCGCATTTCTCGGGAGTCATTATGGTTCCGACACTGCTACGCCGGTGGGACACGGACGGTGCGCGGGATGGAGGGTTTAACTTTATCGATACCACCTATTCCCGGTCAGTCTGTACTGCGTCGTCGTGGCTGTGAAAACTTAACCACTTTAGGTTCGGTTCTTAACCACGAGGGATACGATTCAGCCTTTATTTACGGGGGCGATGGCTTCTTCGATAACATGAACTATTTCTTCTCCGCCAACGGTTATCGCGTGGTGGATTTACCTCGTCAGTTGGCTGCCGGAAAGAAAACGACTTTTGAAAATGCCTGGGGTGCATGTGATGAAGACGCGTTAAATTGGTCGCTCGATGAAGCTGATAAATCATTTGCCGCGGGTAAACCGTTTCATCATTTCGTGATGACGACTTCAAACCACCGGCCCTACACTTGGCCGAGTGGTAAGATTGATCCTAAATTACAAAATCGTGAGGGCGGGGTGGCGTACACGGATTTTGCGATTGCTGCTTTTCTCAAAGCAGCGGAATCGAAACCTTGGTTTAAGAATACCGTGTTTGTCATTGTTGCCGATCACTGCGCTTCGGTTGCGGGTAAGCAAGAGTTGGAAATCAAAAAATATGAAATTCCACTTTTCATTTGGGCTCCTGGATTAATTAAACCACAGGTGTTTCAGCCGATGATGAGCCAGATTGATACTGTTCCGACACTCTTAGGGTTAATGAATTTTTCTTACACATCCCGTTTTGTGGGTACCGATGTGATGAAGTCTGATTATCAGCCTCGTGCCTTCATTAGTAATTACCAAAAAGTAGCTGTGCTTCGTCCTAATGGCCTGTTAACGGTGCTCAAGCCCGTGCGCCAGGTTCAACAATACTGGGCTGATCTAGGTACAGGTAGTTTGAAGGTTATCGAAAAAGATAAAATGAATTCGGATGCTACTGATGAAGCCTTGCGCTATTATCAGGGCACCGATGAACTCTTTAATCATGGCGGATTACTCAACCCAGCCCACTAGTTTTAAACGACTCATCGCTCCGGCATTATTCTTAGCCGGGGTGATTGTTTTTTTTGGTTTTCCTTTCGCATCAGGTGAAAAAGTAGATTTCTGGTTTCAGTCTTTTTTCTGGAATGGGAAAAATTGGCTCATTCCTCACGATCATTTCTTGGGCAAGATTCTCGCCTATGATGGACCTAAGGCCCTCATCATTTTATTCGCCGTCTATTTATTAGTAATTATTTTATTACCTAAGTTTGCGCCACGTTGGCTGAATCGTCGCCAGGCCATTTATGTTTTTGTATCGATGGCTGTGGTCTCGGTGACCTCAACTCAGCTCCGTGCTATAACGAACATGGCGACCCCATTGGAATTGACCAATTATGGCGGGGCATTTCCGCATTTATTATTATTTCAAAGCAAGCCAGCGGGGTACCCTTGCCACGGTTTTCCTGCCGGGCACGCCAGTGGTGGTCTGGCTTTAATCAGTCTCTACTGGGCTTGGTTTAATCAGCCTTACCGTAAGCTTGGACTTTGGATCGGCCTAGGTTTGGGCGGCCTCATGGGCCTCTATCAGATAGCACGTGGCGAGCACATGCTTTCGCACACACTTGCCACTCTTGGTATCGCTTGGCTTTTATCCGCCTTACTCGCGATAGCTATCAAGCCTACACAAACCTCAGCTTAGTTGTTTGCCCAATTAACGATATTGTCAGCGCGTTGGAATGAGGGAGGGCTGTTCGTGTCGTCGTTGAAGTAAGTGGTCGTAATGGTGCCTGACGTGGACATACCAGTGTCCCAGTATTCTATATCATTGGGCGTGGCTTCTGTGGTTGGCTCAACGTAATTGGCTCCACATGAAACGATCAGGAAACCTGGGTATTTCCAGGCGCCATAAGTGCTATTATAGGCACCCGTGGTTAGGTCTTGAACGGGCGTACTATCGCCAGGCGAAACGCGATAGCGGTAGTCGTAGGCATTGCCCCAAGGATCACGGAATTCGTAAGCTTTTGTCCAATCATCCAGTCCGAGAGATTTATCATCGTTCGATGTGACAACGCCATCACTCAAGAAAGGTTTCATTTTCCGATTACTTCCACCAGGTAATTTTGTGTCGGTGTAATTGAGTAATTGTAATGCGTTTCCGCCCTGTGCTAAATTCGCGGTGTAAATTCTTTTACGACCGACGAGTTGGTCGAAGAAGTCTTTGCGAAATTGTGCGCCGTTGGTTTTAGCGGATGTTGAACCGCACGGGTAGTCGCCATAAGTTTTACGATACACTTCGCAGGCCATGCCGAGACCTTGGATTTCTCCGCGGGCTTTGGCCTTATTATTACCATTTCGAGCCGCTTTAAAGAGGCTAAACATGAGTGTGCTAAGAATGCCAATGACGGCGATGACTAGCAAAATTTCGATGAGGGTGAAACCGCGACGGACAAGAGAGCGTGGGGACATGGGGTAATTTATAAATTAAATATGGCGTGAATCGTTTTCGTCTTTTTTGACGTAACCAGAATCTTGGCGCTGATGATTTACGGCATTCTTTTTTAAGTAAGCTTGGTAAACATCTTCGGCTGACATTCCTAAGACTTGGGCGATTGAGATAAGAAAGTGAAAGAGATCAATTACCTCGACGCGGGCATTTTGTTCGTCGAACTTCTGATACTTGGCCCACCAC
>JBAXIK010000090.1:0-3943 GCA_037138415.1 Opitutia bacterium
ATTTTTAATATTTTAGGTCCACTGATTAATCCTGCCCAACCTGCCTACATGTTGGTGGGTGTGTACGATCAGCGGTGGGTTGAGCCCATGGCCTTAGCCTTGCACGACCTCGGCGTAAAACGTGGATTGGTAGTGCATGGCCAAGTAGGCGAGGGGATGGACGAGGTCACCACCGCCGGACCGACCATCGTGCGTGGCTGTGGCGAACTTCTTCACGTGGATGCCATTTGGTTGCCCGGAGACTTTGGCTTTAATCAGGCCCAGGCCAGCGATCTAAAAGGCGGTACACCCGAAGAGAACCTTGTTACGTTCAGTGATTTATTAGTCGGCGGTGTTGAGGAAGGTCTGCTCGACACTCTATGCCTCAGTGCGGGTACTGCATTATGGGTGGCGAACAAAGCCAAAGATCCAGCCGAAGGCGCCAAGCTCGCACGTGATATCATCCTCAACGGAAAGTTGCGTGAGGAAGTGCGTCGACTACGTGAAGCGTATCGCGATTAACTGAGCAACTTATTCAAAGTACGTTCAGTCGCACCTTGATTACTCTTATGCCATACCACTCCAGCGGTAGACATTTTTGCGAGTGAATTTCTATCGCGCGCTAAGGATAAAATTTCCTTCAGCACTTCTTCGGCGTCGACGCATTTAATGGCCGCACGGTTTTTCTCTAATCCCTGACAAATGGATTTAAAGTTCGTCATGTGTGGACCGTAGATAACAGGTACGCCCGCAGCCGCACATTCAATGGGTGTTTGTCCACCGTCATGCGGAGGAAGACTTTTACCCGTGAAAGCCAAATCCGCGGCGCGGGTGAGCTGACGCAGTTCGCCTGTGGTGTCGCCCAAGTGTATAATGGTGCCTTCGGAAGCTTGTGCACCTTGAACCGAGCGTTGGTGATAGTTTAAGCCCGAACTCTCCAGTAGTTTTAGTACGGCATCGCGACGTTCGGCATGGCGCGGGACTAATAAAAGTCGGGCATCAACTCCCGTATCACGCAAGTTTTTCAGGGCTTTCAATAAAACTACTTCTTCGCCCTCCCAGGTAGATGAACCAAGTAATACGATAGTCTCAGCTGAATTCCCGAACCCTAATTCAGAGCGTAATTTATTTTTATCGGAGGCGGATAAAGGTCCATCTGCACTGACATCAAATTTTAAGTTACCCGTAACTTCAATTTGGTTTTCTATGTCACAGATTATTTTTAGTCGTCGTGCGTCTTCTTCACTTCCTGCACCAATCCAAGAAAACTGTTTCAAAAGATTTCTGGTAATCGATTTAAATTTCTGGTGACGTGCGAATGACTTGTCCGACAGACGTGCATTAATTAAGTATGCTGGTACGTTGTGATTTTTAGCTTGGTGCAAATGTTCGGGCCAGAGTTCGCCTTCGGCTAAAATAATTTTATCCGGTGCAATGCGCGACCATGCGACTTGGCTGAATGGCCAAAAATCCAGTGGAAAAAATCCTATACCGATGCAAAGATCTTTATATTTGTCTTGGGCGATGCGGTAGCCCGTGCTCGTCGTCGTAGTGAGAACGACTTCGGTTTGACCGTTTGCTTTGAGTTGCTCGAGGAGGGGGCCGATGGCTTCAATTTCGCCTACTGAGACGGCCTGGATCCAGATTCGACGGCGACCCGGGGCTTTTGAGGGTAGGGCGGGAAAGAGTCCGAAACGCTGGATAAACCCTTCACTGTACCCCCCACGACGTAACATTCTCCAGATATAATAGGGGGATGCGAGAATCAGCAGGGGAATGAAAATTATGCGGTAAAACCAAATCATAACGAGAACGCCCTATCTATTGCCGAATAGATTAAGAAAGTCAGCCCTTTTTCCCTTGCCAGAGGGGGTAAGGATTGTTTGAAACCACATTCCACCGTTTGAAGCGACCGCCGATTGCTTCGAACATAACAACCCAAACAGTCAAACACCCTTGATCCAATGTCCTCTCCTTCGGCAAGAAGCGGGATACGGAGCTAACAAAAAAATATGAACATCACAGTTAAAGACCTACTCGACGCTGGCGTCCACTTCGGACACCAAACACGTCGCTGGAATCCTAAATCCCGTCCTTTCATTTTCGACCACCGCAATGGTGTTTCGATTATTGATTTGGAAAAGTCACATGCGTGTCTCGCGACCGCTGTTGCCTTCCTCGAAGATACCGCTGCCAAAGGCAAAGATATCCTCTTCGTTGCAACCAAGCCACAAGCACAAGAAGTCGTGCGCCAAGCTGCTAAGTCAGTTGGCATGCCTTTCGCCGTGAATCGCTGGCTCGGTGGCACACTCACTAATTTCGCGACCATCAAGAAGTCGCTCGATAGCTACCGTAACTACCTCCGCATGGAGCAAGATGGTTCTCTCGCTAAGATGCACAAAAAAGAAGGTGCCGCTGTTCGTCGTGAGATGGCACGTATGCAACGTAACTTCGAAGGTTTGCTTGAATACCGTGATCTGCCCTCCGCAATGATCGTGATCGATAGCAAACAAGAAGCGATTGCGGTGAACGAAGCGAATCGCCTCAAGATTCCTGTAATTGGTCTCTGCGATTCAAATTCCGATCCTTCTATTCTGCAATTCCCAGTTCCAGGCAATGATGACGCTGCTAAATCTATCCGTTTAATTGTCGAAGTACTTACCCAAGCCGTCCAAACCGGAATTGCTCGTCGTAAGACCGAGCGCGATCCTCGTAAGACTGTATCACCTATCAGCCGTTCCGAAAACGGTGAATCTGTTCAACCTGAAGTGACCATTTCCAAAGAATTAATGGAAGCGAGCAACGGTGTTGAAGAAGAAGTAGATGGTGCTGCGAAAAGCAAAGCCCCTCGTCTCCGTAGCAAGTCCTCCAAGTAATTTAAAACGACTATGTCCGCAATTACTGCACAGACTGTAAACGATCTGCGTCAGCGCACTGGCGCTGGTCTCATGGATTGCAAGAAGGCCCTCACTGAAGCCAATGGCGAAATGGAGAAGGCTGTCGAAATTTTGCGCATCAAGGGTATCGCCACTCGTAACAAGAAAGCTGACCGCAAGGCCAGCGAAGGTATTCTCGCCATCCAAGTCGATGCTGATGGTAAATCAGCCATCTTACTTGAATTGAATTGTGAAACCGACTTCGTTGCGAAGAACGAAAACTTTATCGCTCTCGCTAAAGACTTAGTCGGCCAAGCAACTAAGCACGGCGTCGATAACTTCCTCGATCAACCTTACCACGCTGATACCAGCCGTAAGGTGAATGATTTCTTAAACGATCAAGTCACCAAAATCGGCGAGAACTTAAAAGTCTCCCGCGTTTTAAAATTCCCTGCTTCAGGTTCAGGTCGCGTTTCCGCCTACGTTCACACGGGTGCGAAAATCGCGGTTCTCCTTGAGCTTTCCACTAAATCACCCGCTGGTGCCTCACATCCTGATGTTGCTGAATTCGCCCGTCAAATGGCGATGCAAGTAGTCGCAAATAACGGACGATTCGTTCGTCGTGAAGATGTCTCACCTGAAGTGGTTGCGAAAGAAAAAGAAATCGCCCTCGAATTTACCAAATCAGAAGCTGATAAAGCCATCGAAGAAGTGAAGCGCGTCATCGAAGACTATAAGGGTCAACTCGCAGAACAAACCACCGCGAACGATGCAGAGGCGATTGCTGAATTAACCAAGCGTATCGGTGTTGCCGAAAAACAACTCATTGCTGCCGAAGGTCGTAAAAAAGCTCAGTTATCCAATATTGAGAAAATTATCTCAGGCCGCGTTGATAAGTACTTCGCCGAAGTTTGCTTACTCGAACAGTCCTACTTCCGTGATCCCGATAAGAAAGTTTTAGAATTATTAGCCGAACTCTCCAAGAAAATCGGAGAAGAGGTTTCCGTGGTTCGCTTCACGCGTTACACCGTAGGCGAAACCGCTGCGGAATAATTAGTCTGATTCATCACTAAAAGGGCCGACTTTCC
>JBAXIK010000091.1:0-3540 GCA_037138415.1 Opitutia bacterium
GTTTCTTGAGTGATTTTATTTCCGGCTTCGATTTGTGCAATCTGACGTTTGGACTCGTAAATAATACAGTCACGAACACCAGAAATAGAATTCAAATTCTTAGTTTCCGTACGTGTGCCCAATTGAGTGTCGCCCATGCGACGAACAGAAACGTTGGCATCACAGCGTAACTGCCCTTTTTCCATATCACAATCAGCCACGCCCGCTTGGGTTAACTTCACTACTAAAGCATTAAGGAAGGCGGTAGCTTCAGCGGAAGAACGTAAATCGGGCTCAGTGACGATTTCTAAAAGTGGAACACCAGCGCGGTTATAATCAACGAGTGAACCGCTACCCGAGTGACTTAATTTACCCACGTCTTCTTCTAAGTGAGCGTGGTGAAGGCGAATCCATTTATGTTCGCCCATGATATTACGAGCGGCACCGGGTAGTTCGATTTCCACTTTGCCACCCATGGTGACAGGAAAATCTTTTTGAGTGAGCTGATAGTTCTTTGGATTATCGGGATAGAAATAGTTTTTGCGATCCCAGGCACACTGTTCTGGAATTTCTGCATCAACGACCAAACCAAAAAGAATGGCCTTCTCAACCGCTTCGCGGTTCACCACGGGCAAGGTTCCTGGAAGTCCTAAGACGACAGGATCCACTTGCTCATTCGGCTCTTTGCCGAAACCCCAAGAGGAGGATGCGAAAACTTTGGATCGGGTGTGCAATTGCACGTGAACCTCGAGACCGATGACTATTTCCCAATCGTTGCTCATAGTGTCGGTTGCTGGTTAGCGAATGAATGGGCAGACTCAAATAATTGAGCCGCCGCGAAAAGTTTGCTCTCAGATAAAGGAGCGCCGACTAAATGGAAGCCTACAGGGAGATGACCCGACTTACCACAGGGCACGGAAAGTGCTGGTAAACCTGCCAGATTTGCGGGAATCGTGAAAATATCTTCGAGGTATAATTGCAGAGGATCCGAGATTTTTTCGCCAACCTTGAAGGCAGGAGTTGGTACGGTCGGACTTAAAATCATATCCACTTTTTCAAGTGCGGCTAAATGTTCGGCGCGAATTTTTGAACGCGCACGTAAGGCACGAACATAATACGCATCCGCATAACCAGCGCTTAAAACGAAAGTACCTAAAAGAATTCGACGCTTCACTTCGGGACCGAAACCTTCGGAGCGACTGTTAGTCATCATCTCAATCGGAGTCTTGGCATTGCTTGAGCGATGGCCGTAGCGTACACCATCATAGCGTGCTAAGTTGGATGAAGCTTCGGCGGTAGCGACGACGTAGTAAGTAGGAACAGCCAAATCAGATGAAGGTAAATCGACTTCAATGATGGTTGCACCTTTTGATTTATAGAAGTCGATAGCGGCTTGAGTCGCAGCAGCGACTTCAGCGCCTACACCTTTTCCGAGTAGACCTTTAGGAATGCCGATGCGTAAAGATTTTTCAGTGGCGACGGGAAGTTGACTACGTTGAGTGGAGTCAAAACAAGTCATGTCACGCGCATCAGGAGTCGCTAAAACTTTTAATAATAATTCACAGTCAGCGACGGTACGTGCCATCGGACCAATTTGGTCGAGCGAAGACGCAAAGGCTACGAGTCCAAAGCGTGAAACTAAACCGTAGGTCGGTTTCATGCCCACAATACCGCAGTGCGATGCAGGTTGGCGGATGGAGCCACCGGTATCTGATCCCAAAGCTAAAGGAACTAAACCAGAAGCTAAGGAGGCGGCACTACCACCCGAAGATCCGCCTGGAATACAGGTGAGGTCCCAAGGATTAAAAGTTTTTTGAATCGCAGAGTTTTCGGTCGATGAACCCATTGCGAATTCATCCATGTTTAAACGTCCGTAGATAATTGCACCGGCGGATTTCAAAGCTTCGACGACATGTGCATCGTAAGGCGAAACCAAATTCGCTAACATTTTACTCGAACAAGTGAGAGGCTGACCCTTCACCGCGATATTTTCTTTAATCGCTACGGGAATACCATCGAGTGGACTTAAAACTTTGCCTGCTTTGCGACGAGCATCTGAAGCGTCTGCTTGAGCGAGAACATCTTTTTCGTCGAGTGATGTAAACGCACCAATCTTTTTATTCAATTGATGATAACGAGCAATCAACGCTTCAACGACCGCACGAGACGTGAGTTTACCAGCCGTAAGTCGGCTAGAAATTTCGGTGGCTGATAATTGATAAATCTCTTCAGCCATGTCTTAGGATTCATCATCCACTACCCGTGGAACAGAAATCTGTCCGTCATGGGAGGCAGGGGCAATTTTAGTGACAGCGTCAGAACCTAGAGACACTCCCGGCTCATCGCTTCTTAATGCTTTTTCGGTAACGACCATGGCAACGTCAGAAACCGCAGGTAAATCGGCCTTCGCGAGTGTTTCGAAATAGGTCAAAACGTGAGTTAACTGATTGGAGTACAGAACTTTTTCATCAGCGGTTAAATTCAGACGCGCTAATTTCGCCAAGTGATCGATATCTAAACCTTTAGCCATAGTTATTTGCGAATGACCCAGCCGGCTCCTTTTTCGAGTGCAGTAATAACCGCACCCAACGCACGATTCGTTTCTTCATCGGTAAGTGTGCGGTCGTTGTGGCGCCAACGGATTTCAAAAGCCAAGCTCTTGGAACCTTCAGGTAAACCAGGACCATTAAACACGTCGAAACAGTTAACGTATTCTAAATCAAATTCCTTACCCGCAGCTTTGCTCGCGGCTTGTTGAACTCGCGTAAGAACTTCGGAGGCGGTTGTAGACACTGGGACAATCACCGCGACATCACGGGTTACGGGTGGGAAAGATGAAAAGGCTTCGAAACGTGGAATGCGTTGAACATCAGCAAAACTTGAACGAGGAAACATGACTTCACCGGCGATGATGGAACCCTTGAGTCCTAGCGAGCGGGTCCAGCGAAGTTCGACTACACCACAGGCACCTTCAGCTGAACGTCCACGATCACTTAAGTTCGCGGCGTGTTCAGATTGCCAGAGTGCACTCTTGGCATCGGTGAAAGATAGTCGTGTCGCAGCTACTCCAGCCAATTGGGCAATATCTTGCAGGAAGCGTTTTGCTTTGATGATATCGAACGCAGCAGGAACTTTCCATGAGCGAACAAGGGCTTCGGCGGGAGCAGCGAAGGCAACGGATAAAAATTCACGCACTTGACCATCCGCTTGCGGACGGAAGACCACACCGACTTCAAAGAATCCACGAGGATCAGCATTCACCGCGACATTTCGCGAAAGTGCACCGACTAAACCTGGAACAAGTGAAGCACGAACGTGAGACTGATCAGCGGTCAAAGGATTTTCTAAAGCGAGGAGCTTTGCGTGTTCAACACCGACGGTACGATCGCACTCAGCAGCATCGCGTAGTGTGTAATGACAACACTCAGAAAATCCAGCACCGGCGAGACGTGAGGTAACTTCGCGGGTAAAGATCGAGGAGCGAGTATCTTCATCACCAGGCAATGGAGCAATCGGACGGCCCGCAGGAATTTGGTTGGTTCCGTAGATACGAATAAACTC
>JBAXIK010000092.1:0-3529 GCA_037138415.1 Opitutia bacterium
TACTTTGCCGGTTAATTCTGCCATACATTCTTTCATGCTCATGCCGACCATCAGGCCGTGCCCGTGATCGCGATAGCCGGTGATAATGTGGTCGTGTTTACCTAAGAGTGAAATCGTTCCGGCAGCGACAGCTTCTTGGCCAACGTAAAGGTGGAGGAAGCCGCCAATTTTTCCTTGTTGGTAGATGCGGATGCAACGCTGTTCAAAATGGCGGATGCGTGCCATTTTGGTGTAGAGTGCAATTTTAGCCTCTTTAGTGAGAGAGCTATTGACGGGGTGTTTAGAATATTCCGATGGCCCTGCAGGGTTTTTCAGAGATTCAGGATGGGTGATGACAGCGGGCTTGGCCACGGGAGTGCAGATTTAAAGGTATGATTGGAGGAGTCTGGGCGGGAAGGTCAAGCGAACCCGCAGGGTTAGGGTTTAGTCTTGACCCTTTAGCCTTCCCAATGCCCCTTCCTCTATACTTTTCCCCACCACTTCGCCCTATTCCATGGAAGAAAACCCTGAGGTTATTGCCCGCGAATTTACCGTCCAAAACAAAATGGGCATTCACACACGTCCGTCTGCACAGATTGTGCGACTGGCGAATCGTTATGCAGACCTCGAGATAACTGTTTCAAAAGACGATGAAGTCGTTAACGGCAAAAGCATTATGGGGCTCATGATGTTAGCCGCAGGCCAAGGATCTCACTTAAAATTTTCCGTTAAAGGCAAAGAGGCCGCCCAATTCCTCGAGGAAATGGAAACTCTTTTTAATCGTAAGTTCGACGAGTCCTAAAAATGTACGCACTCCTTGCTAGTTTTGCTCTTCTTGCTGCTGCCGAGACTGCGCCAGTGCCCGTTAAGAACATTTCTGATCCCGAGGTACCGCAGTACCTAAAAGCCAATCAGGGTGAGGTCATTGAATGGGGCAAAGCCGTGCAACAATTTGAGAAGGGCCAGCAGCGCCTGCAACAGGGTAATAGTATTTTAAACGCGCCCCGCATCACAACCACGGGGGCATTTCAGGAAACTGCCGAACAGGCCAAAGCTCGTGCTCAAAAAATAATTGATGAAGGAAAAGCTCAGGTCACCTCGGCTACAGCAACTTTAGATCGGTTACGCCGCTTGGCCACGTCGCGTTACACGGATTTAACCAAAACAGTAGATTTAACTGAGAATTTAGCCCTATCCAAGGTGGGTTATTGTTTAAACTTAGCGTCTGTTCGGTTGCAAAAAATTGCCCGCGATGGTGGTTACAAGGTTCATCATATTATTGGATCAATGACGGTTCTTAATGATGGGAAAATTTTAAAAGCCCCAGCGGTGACCGAATCACTGCGAACCGCTTGGACCAAGGCCGATGCTAGCGGTTTGGCCGCGGCACCAGAGGGCGGGTATACTTATAAAGTGGGTTCGGGTGCAACTGCTCCGGAATTAAGTAAAGATTGGAAGGTATCATCTCCGCGAAGCACTACGGTGGTCTGGGTCGAGGTCTACGGTCTCACAAATGACAATAGTCTCACTCTATTAATGGTAAGAATGGCCGATGCGTATACCCTGCGTTTAATTGGGTCAGAAATGTACTTAACCACTTTCAATTCTTCCGAGTCTGTGGCCAAAGTTTATAATGCTACAGTAAACCTGCATGACGAAAAAAGTTTTTTACCACGTCTTTCATCTTCGGGCGATCGAGTCGTATCGTATGCTCGCACAAACTCACCTCTCGGAAATGCACTCTTAAGGCATCTTTGTTTAAGTGACAGTAAAGTCGGGGTCGGTGCTAGCCAATCGCTGGTTGATATTTTGGGCGGCGATGCTCCAAGCCTCGACGGTGCCAAGGCTACCTGGAAAATTACGTCACTCGAAGGTAGTGATTTGAATAAAAACTTTAAAATTTCCTGTGAAGCGAGTGGCTCCGACGTGATTGAAGTCGGTCTACTTTCACTAAAATTAGAAGCCCAACCAAAACCAGGTGAAGCCGTTAAGGCTGTGGGTGCACCGGCAGTTCGTCCGACTAAATAAATTAAGACTTAGTTTTGGTCTTTTTTATTTCAGACAAAGTCTTCTTTTTGAGTTTTTTAACTTTAGATGAAACGAGCAGCTGATCAGCGCGAGTCATTCGATCGATAAATAAAACGCCTTGGCAGTGGTCGTGTTCATGTTGAACACATCGAGCTAAGATACCTGTACACTCAAGGGTGTGAGGTGCACCCGACGCATCTCTAAAGTGGACGATGGTTTTTTCAACTCGCTCGACATCACCTGTGATGCCCGGAAAAGACAGACAGCCTTCTGTGTAAATTTCTTTTTCGCCAGCTGGGATGGTTACCGTAGCATTGGCAAAAAGTAGGGGCATCACAGTCTCAGGATCAACAACCTTGCCGTTTAAAATCAAAGGATTTTCTTTGTCTTTAACATCAATCACAAACAGTTGAAGAGATAGTCCTACTTGGGGTGCCGCTAAACCGATACCGCGAGCGGCTCGCATCGAGGCGAGCATGCCGTCCCCAATCGCCCGCAGCGCTGGGCCGAATTCGCGCACGACATCACCTTGGGCACGGAGGACAGGGTCCCCGTAAAGATGGATGGGTTGAGCGGCCATGGTGTTAACCAATAACCTTTCTTGGGTGAATCAACAGACTATTTTTACTTAGATCCGTAAGTTCCTTTTTCACAGGCTCGCACAAAACCCTCTGCTCTTTTTCTGAGTGAATTCCATTTTTCACGTAAAACCACGGACTCCGATGGAGAAATATGTTGGTCCTCACAGGCATTGACCACTTCAGTAATTAAAAGGCTAAAATCTTTAATCAGTGCATTAGAGGCACGGAAAAGTTCAGGTGAAGCGCTGTGAACTTCATCGCGCGTAAAGTGTCCGCCTGATTTATGGGCGAGCCAGTCGACAATGCGTTCATCGCCGGTGGCACTAATCAAAGTGGCTACACGATCCAATGGATTAGTATGGCCCGATCCTTTGTGGGGTTGCTCACGCCACTTGTATAACATGGCCGTAGAAATATTGAGCGACTTAGCAATTTCGCGATGAACTTCCTGTTGGGTTTTCTTTTTCGAGGTGCTTGATTTTGCGACGTGTAAAAGAGCATCTTGGATGACGAGATGTGATTCTTTGGTATGAGAATCTCTGTGTGAAGGTGATTTCTTAGCCATGATTTTATACCGATTAGAAACTACCAATCAAAAAATTATTGTAAAGTTTTATTAGAATTAAGTACGTATTGTTTCAGCCACCTCTCGAGCCCAGGGTCACTCGTCGCTCGACATCGTTGCCCATGATTCATCCGTGGTGGCTTCCTTACCCCTTTGATTTATGAGAGATTTTCCACCAAATATCCATTGGTTGTTTGCATAATAGAAAATATTATGTTAATCTCATTATATGGATGGAATTCTTTCTTATGTTTTAGTCTTTGCGGCCGTTATCATGGCGGTAGTATTTGGCTTTAGAAGTTGGATGCTTGCGCAACGTGAACGTCGCTCCCGTCATTTGCGTCGCAGTGGATCGCGCCAAAGTCGCGGCTTTTCT
>JBAXIK010000093.1:0-3420 GCA_037138415.1 Opitutia bacterium
TCCTGCCAACGCGCGGGCCATTCGATATTCTGTAAGGCAGTCCGTGCCGTATCATTACTAATCGGGAAAGTATTGGCTAGTTCACAGGCCAATAACGCAGCCCCAGCGTTTTGTCGTTGGTGCTGACCTTTTAGATTCGTTAGCGGCAGTTCATCCTTGAAGCGGTCTCTTACAAAATAAAGCGGAGCGTCCACTTCCTTAGCTCTTTTTCTAATAACTACTTCAGCTTCGGGTGGGACAAAACCCACCACACAGGGAACACCGGATTTTAAAATTCCTGCCTTCTCTGCAGCGATTTCAGCGATGGAATTTCCTAAATATTCCTGGTGGTCCATGCCAATAGAGGTGATTACACAAACCGTAGGTCGGCCCACATTGGTTGCATCTAATCGTCCACCTAAACCCGTCTCGATGATAGCAAGATTCACTTTCGACTCACGGAATTCAGTCCATGCCACTGCCGTCATCAGTTCAAAAAAGGTAGCATCTAATTCAGGGCGGGTCTGATGTAGGAAATCGTAATGCGTCCGTAATTGCTCAACTAAATCAATTAATCGGCTTTCCGAAATAGGCTCACGGTTAATCTGAATACGTTCACCAAGTTCGATCAGGTGTGGACTCGTATAAAGACCCGTGCGACGACCGTGTGTACGCTGAATGGATTCAATCATCACACTGGTCGACCCTTTACCATTCGTTCCAGCAATATGAAAATAGGGACAGAAATTTTGTGGGTTGCCCAAACGCTCTAACAAAAGTTGCGTCCGTTCCAAACCGAGTGCCGAACCTAAATTTCTTAAGTTCGTTAACCAGTGAAGCGTAGTGGCCGCGTTCATATCGGCCTGATTTTATTAAGCCGAGCGGCGTTTAGCCGGCTTAGTTTTTCGATGAGCTAAGGCGCGCAATAAACTAGCCAACTTTGCCTTCATTTCTTTGCGGTGAATAATCATGTCGATTAAACCGCGCTTTAAAAGGAACTCCGAAGTTTGAAATCCTTCAGGTAAGTCTTGGTTGGTGGTTTCTTTAATCACTCGAGCTCCCGCAAAGCCAATCAAGGCACCTGGCTCAGCGACGATGACATCACCGAGGGTCGCATAACTCGCCATCACGCCCGCCATGGTAGGATTAGTTAAAACGGCGATATAAGGTAAGCCTGCGGTGCGTAATTTTGCCAAAGCCGCGCTGGTTTTAGCCATTTGCATTAAAGATAAAATTCCTTCCTGCATGCGAGCGCCACCCGAGGCACAAACGACAACACATGGACATTTCATTTTGATCGCACGCTCAATCGCACGGGTAACTTTTTCACCAGCGACTGAACCCATCGATGCACCCATGAAAGAAAAATCCATGATGGCGAGTGAAACGGGCAAGCCGTCCATTAATCCGTGTCCACAAATCACCGAATCCTTGAGACCCGACTTCTTTTGGTGTTGAGCAAGACGCTCGGGATACGAACCACCCGCGGTAAATTTTAGGGGATCTTTCGAGGTTAATTTATGATCGGTTTCCTTCCAGGTACCTTCATCAATTAAAAGTTCAATGCGTCGACAGGTAGATAATCTCTCGTGATAGCCGCTTACAGGGAAAACATTCCAGTTGGCCTCAAGATCCTTGGAGTAAACCATTTCGCCCGACTGTGGGCACTTGGTCCACAAGCCTGCTGGAATATCTCTCTTTTTAGGAGTAGGTGTGTGAGTACGTTTACGAAAGACAGCCATGATTTGAATGCCCAAGGTTGGCGGGGAATCCACCAAAGCGAAAGGGTAAATAATGCCCAAAAATCCCTAAAAATGGTAAAAATTGACCTTTTGGGGCCGATTTTACTTAAGTCCGCGGACTACCCGCCAAGCGCTCCAAAATCAGCTCGTAGGCCTTCACTGCCCGCTCGGCCATTTTGATTTCAAAATTTTCATCGGGGGCGTGTAAATTGGAATCGGGTGTAAATAAACCAATCATTACAGAATCGAGTCCAGTCTCTCGACGAATATCTCCGATAATCGGTACACTTCCTCCCTCTCTTAAATAGAGCGGCGCTTTTCCGAAAGCTTCGGTGATCGCTTTATCCGCTTCGCGAAAGACTCGAGCTAGAACAGGATTCTGGTCCTTCGGCGTATTAGAACGATCGGGCGGACAAACATAATAAGCCGCGTTACCCTGCATCTCTTTTATTTCTACGCGCACACCCTTGGGCGAACGCGCCCGAATCGCCTCAGCCACCTTACGATGAATATCAACGGGGTCCTGACCAGGAACCAATCGACAAGTAATTTTCGCAAAGACTTTGGAAGGAATAACCGTCTTGGATCCTTTGCCTTGGTAGCCGCCACCGATACCATTAAATTCTAATGTCGGCGCAAAACGTACCGCTTCGAGCGCATCTAAACCCGGAGCAGGATGTAATTCATCAACCGCTAAGAATCGACGATACTCATCTTCGGTCATCGGAAGTTTTCTTAATTCTTCTCTTTCCCAGCGCAAAGGCTGTTCCACACCATCATAGAAACCGTCAATAACGACGGCATTATCTGCATCATGCAATGAAGCACAAAGTTCACTCAAAGCTTGGATGGGATTATAAACGGCACCGCCGTGCAGGCCCGAGTGTAAATCGGAACGCGGGCCGGTGAGGCCAACTTCGAGTCCAATAATTCCGCGCAGACCCGTAGTAATTACAATTTGATCGGACGACGGACTAGCAGTATCCGAAAGTAATACGCAGTCGGCTTCTGATAATTCTTTTTTATGTTTGTCTAAAAATTCTGGGAAACTGGGTGAGCCAATTTCTTCTTCGCCTTCAATTAAAAATGTGATGCGGAGTGGAAGATCAGGTTTACGCTTCAAGAGTTGAGCGATGGCAACAACCGCAGTCAGGTGAGGACCTTTATTATCGGCAGTGCCGCGACCCCAAATTTTTCCATCACGGACGACGGGCTCAAAAGCTGGACTCGTCCAAAGATTGAAGGGGTCAGCTGGCTGAACATCATAATGTCCGTAGATAACAATATGCGGCCATTCGCTTGGGCCACGACGACGACCTAAGACGATTGGGTGCAAGGGGGTTGGAATGACTTCGACCTCGAGTCCTGCTTTCTTAAGTAATCCGCAAATATGCTCACGTGCACCAGTCATCCCATCATTAAAGGCGGAATCGGTCGAAACGCTGGGGTGTTTGACGTACTCAATCAATTCACGGATGAAATCCATGTGCCCATTAGGGCAGATTGTTGAATAAGTGCAAGACACAGCCCTCAATCGGTGGTCGCTTTTTGACTTTTCCCAAAGATATCTACAGAAACATTAAACATGTCCGCCGCGGAACAAATCCTATTAATGAAGGCCCTCACCGAAAAATTCATAGGTGAGCAGGAAATTATTAAGCGCCTATCAGCCGGTAAAAACCTGCGGGTAAAACTGGGC
>JBAXIK010000094.1:0-3359 GCA_037138415.1 Opitutia bacterium
GGCTTAGGCGTGGAACGCAAGCTGGGTCGAGGAGCCGCCGCGTGCTTCGAACTGCCGAGGACGAGTTTTGAGATTAAAAATACAAGCGCGGCGATGACTAAGACAATACCGGTGAGCGCGTAGGGCAGGGGATTGCGATCGAGGTTCTTGATGCCGTCGAGAATTTGCACGGGGGCCACGCGTGGGAAATCGAAAACAAGTGGCACGCCGAGTTCAGTGAACGCCCAAATGAAAACGAGTGAAGCTCCTGCAAATAATCCTGGAAGAATGAGGGGTAGAGTGATGCGGAAGAATCGACGCGAGGGTGAGCAGCCTAAATTCGCTGCGGCTTGTTCGAGTGCTGGATCCACTTGAGCGAGTGAGGCCGCTGCATTGAGATAGAGAATCGGATAAAGGTGTAACGCGTTCATGAGCACGATGCCTAAGAAGCGATTTTCCGCTAACCAATCGCGGGGGTGTTCGGGGGACATCCAACCGAGATTAAAGAGTAATCCATTCAGCGAACCTTCTGTGCCTAAAATACATTTAATGCCCACCGCTCCGATGAACGGAGGGAGAATCATAGGAATCAAAAGTGCCAACGAGAGGAATTTGCGACCCGGAAAAGCATACTTATTATTAATCACTGCTAACGGTACGGCGATGAGTGCTGCCATGAGCGTGCTGACTAAGCCTAAATTCAGTGCATTAATAATTCCCTCTTGGTAAACGGGATCCGTGAGTACCATACTGAAGTAACCCAAGGATAAAGTATTATCGTGGGGATTAATAAACGCTTCTTTGAGTACGCTGATGGCCGGATAAATAAATCCGACAGCCATGATAGCGGTTAAAGTAATTAAAAAAATCCAAGCGGTGCGACGGTTCATGGCTTTTTAGAAGTGTGGGCGCGGGCTAGGGCTTCCGCGCGTTTATAATTTTCTCGGAATTTTATACCGAGCTGCGACATGCGTTGTGCCGATACCAGTGGATCGGGATTATCAAGTTCGGGGTCGCCCTTGCCTCCATCACGATAGGGTAGTGATGAGAAATCTTGGAGAGCGGCGATGGCATCGGCTGGCATGCCTGCTTCGATGATTGCCTGCCACGCAGATTTTAATTCCTCGTGATTATCAATACACATCACGCGAACGAATCGACGGAGAGTTCCGAATGACGCCGCGGTGAGTTCGGGGCGATAGGTTTGGTATTCGCCAAAGACGTACGGCGAATCAGGCGCTGGCTTTCCTGTACCAATCGGGAAGGTATCACGTCGAACGGGTGGACGATACAGCTCGCGACGTTTGGGTCCGCCTGGAGTTCCGGCTGCTGAATTCCATAAGGCCTGTCCTTCTGGACTTAAAACATACTCCACAAACGCTTGAGCGAGTTCGGGTTCGCTCGTGCCACGTAATACCGCAATCGGATCGCCGCTCACAGTGGTACCATTGATGGGGGCAATCCATTTGAGACGCACTTCCGTTTTATTTACCTGATTCGCAAAAGCTTTTCCGTAGTAGTCGACACACATTCCGGCGACGGCATTACCATCGGCAATATCGAGAGGAATTTTCGTGGAGGCATCCGCAAAGTAGCGCGCGTTAGCGGCCAGACCTTGTAAAACTTTGAGACCATTCTTCCAGCCACGCGCTAAGCGTTCTTTTTCAGGTAGATCTTTTAGTGCAGGATCATTGAGCGACTTTTGCATCTCGGCTTGTACAATGAGTTCAAACGCACGGGCCACCGATCCGCTCTTCGTGGGATCAGCGAGAGCAATCATACCGTAAAGTTTTGGATTCATTAACTCATTCCACGTTTTGGGCTCGGGTAAATCCAAGTACTTTAAACGAATCGGATTATAACAAATGCCGAATCTTGAAAGGCAGGAGCTAATCCAAGTTTTATCTTTCGCGTAGAGACGCTCGCCCGTGTAGATTTCGGGAATCGCTCCGTCTTTACCAAACCACTCAGGATGTTTATCAAATAATTTGAGCGGAACCAATCGACCCTTCTTGGATTGATTAGCGAAATCGGGCTCGCCCCCACCAAAGAAAATATCCGCGCCAATACCCGGACGCTTTTCTTCGTCCGCCGCTTTATAACTCGCATCAAGTACGAGACGAATTTCGGAAGTGCCGCCTGGACTTCGCCAATCGATATAAACTTTTTCCTTATGTTGTTTTTCCCAATATTCGGCGAAGGCTTCGGCAAACTCGCGACGGATGGATTCACTATGCGGAGTGTAAATGACCAAACGACGAGCATTCGTGTTGGGCATTTGATTGGTACTTTCGCGTAAGGCCAAAGGCAGTACGACCAAGAACAGCATCAGGCCGAGAGTAATCCAAATGGTGCGGGCTTGGCTCATTCTTTCGGAACAAGGATCACGTCTTCGTGGGTGGCGGTGAGGGTAAGCGAATCACCCACCACTAAAGGCGTCTTAGGATTGAGCATCACGACCTGTAAATGGCCGAGCGGGCTCGATACTTCGACCTGTTGGCGCTGACCGAGATAAGTTTTTTCTAAAACTTTACCGCTGGTAGTATTGGCCGTCGCACTGGCAACTACTTCCCAGGCTTCAGGACGAATCGATAATAAAACTTTTTCACCTACGGCTGGTTTCCAATCCGTTTGACCGATGTGTCCGGTGAATTCACCCGAGACGGTAGATACTTTATAACTATTTCCGCTCTGTGAAACGACGGTGGCTTCGATTAAATTAGTTTCACCAATAAATTTCGCCACGTGCGCGGAGGTGGGTCGGCGATAAATTTCTTCAGGGGTACCGACTTGGGCGAGACGTCCTTTGTGTAATACCGCCATACGATCTGCCATCGCGAGGGCTTCTTCTTGGTCGTGTGTGACGTAAATCGCGGTGAGTCCGTTGGCCTTTACAATGCGTCGGATTTCACGGCGCATTTCGATGCGCAATTGGGCGTCGAGATTGGAAAGCGGTTCATCGAGCAATAAACAACGAGGGCGCACCACGAGGGCGCGAGCGAGGGCGACGCGTTGTTGCTGTCCGCCCGAAAGTTGGTCGATGGCTCGGTCGTCGAGGTTGTTGAGTCGAACACCCGCCAAGGCTTCCGCGACGCGTTGTTTGATTTCTTCTTTTTTCACGCCGCGCTCTTCGAGTCCGAAGGCGACGTTTTGCGCGACGGACATGTGAGGCCAGAGGGCGTAGCTTTGGAAGACCATCGCAGCTTCGCGGAGGTGAGGAGCTAGGCCAGTGACATCGCGATCGCCGAAGAGAATTTTTCCAGAGGTCGGGTGTTCGAGTCCCGCGATACAACGGAGCAGGGTGGTCTTGCCACAGCCTGAGGCGCCGAGGAGGAAGAAGAGCTCACCCTTTTGGATGGTGAGGTCGATTCCTTGGAGGG
>JBAXIK010000095.1:0-3337 GCA_037138415.1 Opitutia bacterium
CGGGGCGAATGCGCTCAGGCGTGTCGCTTACCTTATGAATTAGTCGTGGATGGTGTAGTTAAAGATTTGGGCGATCGTGCGTACTTACTCTCACCACAAGATCTGGCCGGGATTGAAGTAGTGCCTGATTTAATTCGTGCCGGCATAAAATCCTTAAAAATTGAAGGACGTCTTAAATCACCTGAATACGTTGCTGCAATAACGCGTGCCTATCGTCGTGCGGTCGACGCCGCTTGGGCAGCCCTAAAAACGGGACAAAATGCTGACCAGGCCGCGCATCGCATTAATACGGAAGAGGAGTATGCGATGCAGATGACTTTTTCACGCGGACTTTATAGCGGCTGGCTTCGGGGAGTTGATAACCAAAATTTAGTCCACGCACGTTTTGGAAAAAAGCGTGGAGCGTATTTAGGCGAAGTGGTTGATGTGTCGACCAACGGAGTCACCTTGAAATTGCAAGGTCCGCTCAAACCGGGTGATGGCGTGGTGTTTGACCAAGGTAAACCAGCCGAACGCGAGCAGGGCGGTTTTGTTCATGGTCTCGAACCTGCACGTGGTGACTTAACTTTTGTGAGATTCGGTCGTGAAGATGTGGATTGGTCGCAAGTTGCGCCCGGTGCACTTCTTTGGAAAACTAAAGATCAAGAGTTGGATAAACGATTACACGATTCCTGGGATCGTGAGCGCCCCAATTACCGTAGACCTATTTCTGTTAAAGTGATTGGTCGATTAAACCATCCATTGCGCATTGAATTTAATGATGGCGAAGGCCATGTCGTTTCAGTCGACTCATCAATGCCCTGCGTCGCAGCAGAGAAGCGTCCATTAGCTCAGGAATTATTACAGGAGCAGTTGGGCCGACTCGGTGAGACCGGCTTTGAACTTTCAGAATTAAAATTAGATTTAGAAGGCTCATTGATTGTCCCCATGAGTGAAATCAATCGACTCCGCCGCGATTTAATTGAGCGCTTAACTGAACTCCGCGAACAACCGCCTAAGTGGAAGTTAAATACATTTAGTGAAGAAGCCTACACGGTAGAAAAGGGTTCTGATAAATCTATGGTTCGTGCTGAGCTTATCACAGTCATTCGTGAGCCCGAGCAACTGGAGCCAGCTTTACAATGGGGTGCCCGCGTGATTTACGCCGAATTTGAAGATCCGAAAAAATTCCGAGCCGCAGTAGCCCGGGTGCGCGAGTTTGAAAATGAAACGGGAAAGAAATGCGAGTTCTGGGCCATGGGTCCACGCATTCACAAAGAGGGCGAAGATCGTCTCACCGAAATTGTTTTATCTTCAAACGCCGATGGTTACTTGGTGCGTAATCACGACAATTTAAAAGCCTTTGCTGGGCATCGTCGCCGTGGAGATTTTTCACTCAATGTTGCCAACGGACTTACGGCCGAGTGGTTGGTTCGTCACCACGGACTTGAAGGTGTCACCGCTTCCTATGATTTAGATGTGAACCAATTAACGGCTCTCATTAAATCAGCTCCGGCTGAGTGGTTTGAAGTCACCCTCCACCAACACATGCCGATGTTTCATATGGAGCACTGTGTCTTTTGTGCTTTTATGTCGAAGGGTAAAGATTACCACGACTGCGGTCGTCCTTGCGAAAAACACCGAGTGAAACTCCGCGACCGAGTTGGTGCTGAACATATTTTGAAAGCGGATGCTGGCTGCCGAAACACGCTTTATAATTCAAGAGCGCAAACGGGCGCTGAATACATGGGTGATTTACTGGCCCTTGGAGTTAGACGATTCCGCATCGAGTTTGTTGATGAAGATGCTACGACAGTCACCCAGACGCTTGAAAAATATCAGTCACTGCTCGACGGAAAGATTACTGGTACCGAGTTGTGGAATGATTTAAAAGTATTAAATCAGTTGGGTGTTACCCGCGGGACACTGAGAGCAAGGCTGTAAGACTTTAAAATTTGACTTAGGCACTGGTCTTATTAGTCTCCATGCTATGGATCGTCGCACCTTTCTCTCTCTTATAGCTGCACTACCTACCATTTCTACCTTCGGACAAGTTCCCTCGGTTGATTCTTTTGCTAAATCACATGTGGGTGGCATGGATAAGAAACAGGTAAACGCTTTAGTTGCGGCAGGTTATAACTATTTAGAACTCCCACTCACATCTGAGATTGTACCAAATAAAGAGGATGAAATTTTTGCAAAAAACTTAGCGACACTAAAGGGATTACCTATTCCAACATCTTTTTTAAATACTTTTATTGGTGGGGATATTCCTATGGTTGGGCCAGACGCACAGCACGATAAAATTGAGCAGTGGTCTAGAAAAGCATTTCCACGAGCTCGGCAACTCGGTGTGGGTATTATCACCATAGGATCGAGTGCTTCACGTCGCTGTCCGATGGGTTTTGAATTGGCGAAGGGTCGTGAGCAATTTTCCAATATCCTTGGACGCATTGCTCCTATTGCTCGCGATCATGGTATTCGGCTGACGATTGAAAATCTCAATTCATCTGAAACAAATATTTGTACGAGAATTGCTGAATCTGTTGAAGTCATTACGGCGGCAGGACCTGATGTTTATTTGACTGCAGATTTATATCATATGCTACACGATGATGAACCCGCTTCTGAGCTACTAAAGGCGAAGGGTCGTATCATACATTGCCATCTCGCCGAAAAAGAATTGCGCAGTTCACCAGGTACTAAAGGAGATAATTTTCGTCCACATCTAAGAGCACTTAAAGAAATTGGCTATGCGGGAGCATTTAGTTTTGAGTGTCGTTGGGCTAATTCGACGACACCCGAAAAAGCCTTGGCTGCTTTTCGCGAGCAACTAACCACACTTTAATTATATCTCTTCACGGAGTCTTGGAAGAAGTCCAGTGATTCGTCCAGAGTCTGAAATATTTCTTACGGCCATGGCGTAGGCGGTCGGATCACCTACTAATATCACTTGTTTACGACCTCGCGTAATCGCTGTGTATATTAAATTTCGTGCCAGCATGATGCTGTGTTGACGTAGTAGAGGAATAACGACGGCGGGGAATTCAGATCCTTGCGATTTATGGATACTCACAGCGTACGCTAATTGTAGGTCGGATTGTTCACTCCGTTCGAATTCAACGCGCGTGCCATCGAAATCGATGAGCATATTTCCACTTTCGGGCTGAACTTCGAGGACTACACCGAAGTCGCCGTTGAATATTAATTTATCATAATTATTTCGGGTCTGAATCACTTTATCGCCGATGGTAATTCGTCCCGACTGCGCGTGCGGTCCGCGTAGTTTCTCTTGCAGGGCTTGGTTGAATGCTTGGATGCCGCCCGTACCTTTATGCATGGGAGCGAGCACTTGAAT
>JBAXIK010000096.1:0-3241 GCA_037138415.1 Opitutia bacterium
CATAAGGTCTTCTCCGCCCCAAAAGCTCGGCCCCGAAGAATGGTTCCATCTTCGGGGCCGAGCTTTTGGGGCGGAGAAGACCTTATGTGGTGAAGTTGTTTTCAATACCAGCATGACGGGTTACCAAGAAATCCTCACAGACCCGTCCTACTTTGGACAGATTGTGACGATGACGACTCCCCAGATTGGAAACTATGGAGTTAATGAAGATGATTTTGAATCGGCCCGCCCCCACGTCGCCGGATTTGTGGTGCGTGAACTTTCACCGATTGTCTCTAATTGGAGAGCCACTACCGATCTCGGCACTTGGCTTAAGAAATTTGGGATTCCTGGAATTGAAGGAATCGATACTCGTTCCCTAACTAAAAAACTTCGTTCCGCGGGTGTAATGAAAGCCTGTCTTTCGACGGAAGGTATTTCGGATGAAGAGGCGTTGAAACGTGCACGTGCTTGGACCGGTACCGTGGGGGCTGACTTCGTTAAAGACGTCACCTGCAAGGCACCTTATAATTTTAATAAGACTGCGGGCGACTGCCGGCCGTTTACCGTGGTTGGAACCCATTTAAATAAGCCTAAGAACAAGCCCGTGCAGTATCGTATCGCTGCCTATGACTTTGGTGCGAAGACGTCGATTTTTCGTCGCTTAGTGGATTCAGGTTTCGACGTACAAGTTTTTCCAGCCACGACGCCCGCTTCGGAAATTCGTGCCTACAATCCTGATGGTGTATTTTTATCGAATGGTCCTGGCGATCCAGCGGCCTTGAAGTATGCACACGAAGCGGTTTCCGATTTAATTAAGTCATACCCTATTTTCGGAATTTGTTTAGGTCACCAAATCATCACGCATGCAATTGGTGCCTCGACCTATAAACTAAAGTTCGGACACCGTGGAGGAAATCAACCAGTAAAGAATACTGAAGAGGGTAGAGTTTCCATCACGGCCCAAAATCACGGCTTTGCTTCGAAGCCTGAAGAGCTTGAACGTTGTGGTGCGATTGTGACGGAGATTAATTTAAATGACGGAACTGTTTCGGGACTACGTCTGAAAGATAAGCCCGTATTTTCAGTGCAATATCACCCTGAAGCGGGGCCGGGTCCGAACGATGCCGACGTGCTGTTTGATCACTTCTACGATTTGATTGCTAAGAGCAAAGCGTCGAAGAAGTAATCTTACAGTTCAACCTGCATACCTAGTTCAACGACACGACCAGGAGGGAGGTTGAAGTAAGCGGTGGCGGAAAGGGCGTTGCGATTAAGCACTTCGAATAATTTCTCTTGGACTGTGTTGAGTGAAATATTTCTTTCGGCGCGTACAATGGTTTCGCGACTAAGGAAGTAAGTGACTTCCATCGGATTAGGTTCAATTCTAAGCTCTTTGTAGGCGGCGTCGAGAATCGGGTAGATATCTTGCTTCTCGCGGAAACCAAAACTTCCGGTAATCCTCATCACGGGAGGAAACTCGGTGCGATTACCCATTAAGACGAAGCCATGACCCTGGATGGTGAAGGAAACGCGTTCGTCGCTTTTCACGAAGGCGCGAGTGTCATCGACGGTGAGGGTGACGACGATAATGTGATCGTGGAGAACTTTATTATGTTTGAGATTGTGGGCGAGGGCCATGGGGACGGAGTTATTTCCGCCCGAGAGATAAACAGCAGTGCCTTTGACGCGGCTTAGTTTGCCGGCCTCAAATCGGTCTGCCACGCTTTCGATAAAGACTTTAAAGTCATCGTTTTTGTCGGTTTCCGCGAGTTTACTGCGCATCGCGATGCGACCTTTGTTCCAGACTGACATGATGTAATAGAGCACGAAGCCGACCGCGAGAGGGAGCCAACCGTTCTCAAAAATCTTGGTAGCATTTCCACAGATAAAGAGAAGTTCCATTATTAAAATCGGAGAGACGATGATATAGGATGTGGCGATAGGAAATTTCTTAATCTTATGAAGGTACTGGGCGTATAAAATAGTGGTGACGAGCATGGTACCGCATACCGAGATACCGTAAGCGCTCGCTAGGTTTTCGGATGATTTATATTGGAGTACTAAAAAGACTGATCCAGCTAGGAGTAACCAGTTCACTACGGGCAGGTAGATTTGTCCCGACTCTTGATCGGAGGTGTAGTTGATACGCATCCGCGGTAAGAAGTTTAATTGGATGGCTTGAACCGTGGTGGAAAAAGCACCGGCAATTAAAGCTTGGGAGGCGATGATTGCCGCAAGCGTTGCAATGACTACTAGAGGAATTTGCGACCAAGCTGGGGCCATATTATAAAATGGATTATAGGAGCCGCTGAGAATTTGGGTTTGATTGGCGATGGCCCAGGCTCCTTGTCCGAGGTAATTTAAAATCAGGGCAGGGAAGACGATGAAATACCACCCGGCGCGTATCGGATTTTGTCCGAAGTGCCCCATGTCGGCGTAGAGTGCTTCAGCTCCTGTGGCGGCCAAGAAAACCGCCCCAAGAACCACAATTCCGACTCCTGGGTTAGTTACTAAGAAATCGAGTGCGACCAATGGATTGAAAGCTTCGTAAACTACGAGTGCTTGTTGGTGGTGCTCGTAGAGTGAATTAACTCCGGTTGCGGCAATAACCCCGAACCACACGAGAGTGATAGGTCCGAAATACATACCGACTTTTCCTGAACCACGTTTCTGAATTGCGAAAACACCGATTAAAATGATGACCGCGGTGACGGGAATAAAATAGCGAATGAGACCCGCGCTTGAGGTGGTTTGTTCTTTAACACCTTCGAGTGCGGATAAAACCGAGATGGCTGGAGTGATCACGCCGTCGCCAAATAACAGAGCAGTTCCAAAAACACCCAGTAAGACCAGAACATTACGATGCTTCGGTTTATTGGTTGGATTATCTAATGTCGGCTTAGTTTTTTCTTCGTCGCTATTTTTGGAGGCGAGTGAGACGAGGGTCATGATACCTCCTTCACCGTCATCATTGGCTTCCATCATAAACAAGACATATTTTAACGTTACGACGAGGATGAGTGACCAAATGATGAGTGAGAGTGCGGGCACGATGACTTGTACGGGCGTAGCACCCTCGTGCAGGCCGTTCCGGATACATTCACGAAACGCGTAGAGTGGACTGGTTCCGATATCGCCGAAAACAACTCCCAATGCCGCGATCGTTGAAGCCAGCGTGATTCGCTGAATGGGGGTTGAAGAGGTCGGTTTGGCCGTTGCCTCTAGTTTGGCTTCTTTCATGGAATTGAGTTATTCACAT
>JBAXIK010000097.1:0-3137 GCA_037138415.1 Opitutia bacterium
GGGTCGAGTGATTCCGACATCGGAGGGTTGAGTTAGTCGAGTCACTGTCGAAGGGCAAGGCGAAGGGCAGGCTTTGACCCACGAGACACACGCAGGGTGTGACACTTTGTCAAAATGCCCGACAATTTGGCCATAAACTATGACTAATTCGCTTAAAATGCCTATTAATCATGTATTTATCCTTGGCACAAGCCCTGCCATATAATCTGCAAACCCATAAATATAACTATGAGCAAAATCATCGGAATCGATCTCGGAACTACCAACTCCTGTATGGCCATCCTGGAAGCAGGTGAAGCCGTCGTCATCGCCAACTCTGAAGGCGCGCGTACGACCCCTTCAGTCGTTGCTTTCACGAAGACAGGCGAAGTGCTCGTCGGCCAAGCGGCGAAGCGCCAAGCGGTCACCAATCCGAAGAACACCGTTTTCTCGGCCAAGCGCCTCATTGGTCGCAAATTCTCCGAAGTTAAAAATATCGCCTCCAAACTTCCTTATAAAGTAGTTGAAGGAAAAAATGGCGATGCCGCTATCGAATGCGATGTCGACGGAAAACCTCGCGTCTTTGCGCCTGAAGAAATCGCCGCCAAAGTTTTAGCTAAACTCAAGGCTGATGCCGAAGCTTACCTCGGTGAAAAAGTTACCCAAGCCGTGATCACTGTCCCTGCTTACTTCAACGACTCCCAACGTCAGGCTACCAAAGACGCCGGCACCATCGCTGGATTAGAAGTACTTCGTATTGTAAACGAGCCAACCGCTGCCTCTTTAGCTTACGGATTAGACAAGAAGGGCGATGAGAAGATCGCAGTTTACGATTTAGGTGGTGGAACGTTCGACGTATCGATTCTCGAAATCGGTGGCGGCGTTTTCGAAGTTAAAGCAACCAACGGCGACACCGAACTCGGTGGCGATAATTGGGATGAACGCATTATCCAGTGGCTCATTGATGGATTCCGCGCTGAACAAGGAATCGATCTCTCTAAAGATCCGATGGCTCGTCAGCGTCTGAAAGAAGAAGCAGAAAAAGCGAAGATTGCTTTATCCTCTTCGAACTCAGTCGACATTAATTTACCGTTCATCACGGCTGATGCGACTGGTCCAAAGCACCTTAACGTCACTCTCACCCGTGCCCAAATGGAAAAGGTTTGTGATGATCTATCCGAGCGCACCAGAAAACCTTTCGAAAACTGCTTAAAGGATGCAGGCCTTTCGATGAACGAAGTCGATGAACTCGTCCTAGTCGGTGGTATGACTCGTATGCCTAAGATTAACGACATCGCTCGTTCACTCGCTGGCAAAGATCCACACAAAGGTGTTAATCCCGATGAAGTCGTTGCAATTGGCGCTGCTATTCAGGCCGGTGTTTTAAAGGGCGACGTCAAAGACGTTCTCTTGCTCGATGTTACACCGTTAACGCTCTCGATTGAAACCATGGGTGGCGTGTCGACCCCTATGATTGATCGTAACACCACGATTCCTACTAAGAAATCTCAAGTGTACTCAACCGCTGCAGACAATCAGCCCGCGGTAGATATTGTTATTCTGCAAGGTGAACGTCCGATGGCTAAAGATAACAAACACCTCGGTACGTTTAAGCTCGATGGTATTATGCCAGCGGCTCGTGGTACTCCACAAATCGAAGTGACCTTCGATATCGATGCGAACGGTATTTTACACGTCAGCGCGACGGATAAAGGAACCGGCAAAGCTCAAAAGATTTCCATCACGGGATCTTCGGGTCTCTCTAAAGAAGAAGTTGAGAAGCTCCGTAAGGAAGCTGAACTCCATGCCGATGAAGATAAGAAAGCTCGTGACGGTGCCGAAGCGCGCAATCAACTCGATGCCATTATCTTCCAAGGCGAAAAACAAATCAAAGAAAACGGCGACAAGTTCCCTGGCGAAACCAAGGCCCAAGCCGAAGCTGCGATCAAGGAAGGCCAAGAGCTCCTCAAGAAACCTGAAGCCACCGCTGAAGAGTTCCAAAAGGCGCACGAAGCCATCATCAAGCCACTCAGCGAAGCCGCTCAGGCGATTTACGCTGAAGCCGCTAAGCAAGCCGAAGCCAACCCACAAGGTGGCGCCGAAGCTAAAGACGGAAAAGCCAAAGATGGCAAAGTAGTCGACGGCGACTTTGAGGTTGTCGACGACGGTAAGAAATAATCTCTGATAGTGTTCTTAAAAGGGCCAGCCAACCAGCTGGCCCTTTTTGTTTTTATATCGCTCAGCCGTTGACCAAATGCCTCGGCTGTGTTGCCTTTTAAGTGTGAAATCTTCCGAGCAGTTATTCCAAGAAGCCCTAGCGATAATTCCCGGTGGGGTTAATTCTCCCGTCCGAGCCTTTCGCTCGGTCGGTGGCACACCTTTTTTTACGAAGTCAGCCAATGGTGCACGTTTAACGACCGTCGATAATACGCAGCTCGTTGATTTCGTTTTAACCTGGGGGCCAGCGATTCACGGTCATAATGATCCTGAAATCAGAAAGGCGATTCAAGAGGCCTTGGAGGCGGGCACAAGTTTTGGTACACCTAATCCTCTGGAAGTTGAAATGGCTCAACTGATTTTAGAATCCGTACCGGCGGTTAAAAAGGTACGTATGACCAATAGCGGAACCGAAGCTACGATGTCCTCCATTCGCTTGGCTCGCGGTTATACTGGCCGTGAAAAAATTATTAAATTTTCAGGATGCTATCACGGTCACGTGGACTCTCTTTTGGTGAAGGCTGGCTCGGGCGCGTTGACTCAGGGTAATCCTGATTCAGCTGGAGTCACCAAGGGGACCGCGGCCGATACACTAGTGGCTGAATATAATAATTTACCAGACCTCGAAAAAATCTTTGAAGCCAATCCCGGTACTATTGCGGGTGTGATAATCGAACCTTATCCTGCTAATGTGGGATTAATTTTACCGCAAAAAGGATTTCTCGAAGGCCTGCGAAATCTTTGCACTCAACACGGTGCCGTACTCATTTTTGATGAAGTGATGACCGGCTTCCGTCTGTCCTTAGCCGGCACTCAGGGATTACATCACGTGGTGCCTGATTTAGTTTGTTTGGGAAAAATTATTGGTGGCGGACTTCCCGTGGGGGCATTCGGAGGCAAAGCAGAGATCATGGATAAACTCGCGCCGCTCGGTCCTGTTT
>JBAXIK010000098.1:0-3003 GCA_037138415.1 Opitutia bacterium
GATCACGGTTCCAATCGCTTAGGTGCATCCGCACTCATGCAAGGATTGGCCGATGGTTACTTTGTTCTTCCCTACACGGTCACAGATTATCTCGCTGGCGTTGGCTTAAGCGGTCGTCCTTCGGTGGACCGTCCAGAATTCAAAGCCGTCGTCAAAGAAGTCGAAGAACGCACCCATTGGCTTTTAAATAACAATGGAAACCGCTCGGCCCGTTCTTATCACAAAGAATTAGGAAAAATCGTCTGGGAAAAATGTGGGATGACTCGTGATAAAGCCGGACTCGAAGGCGCGATCCGTGACCTCCAAGCACTCCGTGATGACTTCTGGAAAAACATTAAAGTCGTGGGTGCTGGTAATCAATTAGCCCCCGAACTCGAGCGTGCTGGCCGCGTGGCCGACTTCCTTGATTTCGGAATCATGATGTGCCTCGATGCTTTAACGCGTGAGGAGTCTTGCGGCGGACACTTTAGAACCGAGTACCAAGAGGCCGGTGAAGCAAAACGTAATGATGATACTTTTGCTCACGCCGCGGTTTGGGAATTCAAGGGCGCGGGCAAATTGCCCGAGCGACATACCGAGCCTCTGACCTACGAAGAGGTTCAATTAACCACTCGTTCCTATAAATAATTTTATGGTTAAGCCATCTAAACAATCTTCACATGATAGCGAACGCACTTTAGCTCTGCGTTTGCGCGTCTGGCGTCAACTCCGCGGAGGCGAAGGACACTTCGAGGAATATTCACTCGCCGCCGTTCCCGTATCAGCGTCTTTCTTGGAAATGATGGATATGCTCAACGAGCAGCTCATCCGCGAAGGTAAAGACACCATCGCTTTCGATCATGACTGTCGCGAAGGCATCTGCGGTATGTGTTCGATGACGATTAATGGTATGCCCCACGGACCGATTCCCGGGGTTACTACTTGTCAGTTACACATGCGTAATTTCCGTGATGGCGAAACGATTACCGTCGAACCTTGGCGTGCTCGTGCTTTCCCGGTGCTCAAAGACTTGGCCGTTAATCGTTCCGCGTTTGATAAAGTGATTCAGGCGGGTGGATTCATTACCGTGCGCACGGGTTCGGCTCCGGAAGCGAATAACACTTTAATTCCTAAGCCGATTGCGGATGAGGCGATGGACGCCGCGGAATGCATCGGCTGTGGTGCTTGCGTCGCATCGTGTAAGAATGGATCCGCGATGCTTTTCGTCGGTGCCAAAATTAATCATCTCAATATTTTACCTCAAGGTCAGCCCGAGCGTGAACGTCGCACCTTAGCGATGGTGAAGACGATGGATGATGCCGGCTTCGGTAACTGTACAAATTATGGTGAGTGCCAAGCCCACTGTCCGAAGGGTATTACGCTCGATGTCATTGCGAAACTTAATCGCGATTATCTGCGAGCTCGCGTGAAAGATTTTTTCTCTTCCACTGGCAAAGCGCGTAAAGGCGGAGAGTAATTAGATTAAGTTAGCTAGGCTTTCTTCGAGTCCGCCCGCGCGAGCTCGCTTCAGCCATACACGTTTATATTCAGCAACGAGCTGTTCTTTTTCTTGGCTGTTAAGAGGTTTATTTTGTGCCCGACGAATTCCGGCGACGGCACAATCTATCCCTAGAATAATTTCAGATCGTACACATTCATCACTGATGCCTTCGGCTAACTGCCGACCTTTTTCTAAAAGATCTAACGAATCATTTAATTCACTCGGGCTGATATCTTTTAATACTTCGGAGAGATTTTCCTGCGAAGTGGTGAGTAACTCCCAGGTTAAACTTTTATTACGAATGGATTTTTGAATAGCGGAGTCGAGCCGGCCAAGGTGTTGCAGCACGCTTGCGGTTAATGTCGCGTCTTCGTTATTAAGATTACCGAGAATGGCACAGGCCTTATCAAAATCACCTTTTTGATTCGCGGCAAAGCACCAGGCTTGGGCGAGGCCACTGGCGAGAGGGATCCACTGGGTTGGCCAGGGTTGGTGATTACCATTATCGCCCCAGGATGTAATCAGAATACCTTGGGCCTGATATTTAATCGCTGCGGCGACAGCTTCTACTTGATTGGTCAGCGCGTTTTCGAGTCGCCCGGTAAAACTTTGCCACGTGCTGGTACCTGGAGCGATGAGGTAGGATCGACCGAGTGAGTTGAGTCTTTCTGCTTGTTGATTGAAGGGATGCCCAGCGTCGTAGCCCCAAATCACGGGCATCGCTAAGACGGGTGCCTCACTCGCGAGATTTAAATCTTCGAGTAAAATATCGCCCCAGAATTGTGGAGTGCGTCCACGTGCTTCGACCAACTTACAAATTTTTTGAAGATGATTGAGATAAACAGCGTGCTTACCCTTTTTCTCCACGGCTCCTTTGCTGAAACCCTGACCCAGTTCCCAAGGTTCATCGCCTCCGATATTTACCTGACGACTACGAAAGTGCGGAAGGTATTTATCAAGAAGATCACCAATAAATTTGAGTGATTCGTCGTCGGGTTTTAAAGTGCCAGGAATGGGCTTAAACTGCTGGGTGAGTGGGTGAATCCAGCCTTCAGGGCATTCCGCCATGGAGCGATACTTAGGATGGCGAAGCCAGCGCTCCATATGTCCGAATGTATTTAAGTTAGGAACGAGTTCGATGCCGAGACTTAGACATTCACGGTCGAGCTGTTCAATTTCTGCAGGCGTTAAAGGTGAAGCATCGCGCCAGACTTCGTCGTGTCCCGGAAACGCAAAACTGTGTTCAATATAAAGTTGAAACTGGTTAACGCGAAGTCGGGCCAAGGCACGGATGAGTTGGCGAAATTCATTTTGGGTGGGAATTTTACAACGCGAAATATCCAACATGAATCCACGTATTGGTAAATCCGGACTATCTAAAACCTCGCAGCAGGGTAGGGCTGTGGGATTTTGCTCAAAGATTTGTCGGAGAGTTTGTGCTCCATAAAACACGCCCGCTGCGTCGCGTGCCTTTAAGTGAATGCCGCTCGTAGTGATATCTAAATAGTAAGACTCGGATCCCA
>JBAXIK010000099.1:0-2983 GCA_037138415.1 Opitutia bacterium
TTCCGGAGCCCTTAAGTGTTTAATTTCTAATCCGAAGATTAGAAGTTATAACGAACAGATACGCTGTTGGTGTTAGAACCAGAACCTTGAGGGTCTGTGATTCCGTAAGCAACGGAGTACTGTTTGTTTACGTTGTAAGAAACTTCGTAGAGGAAACCATCGTTCTTAGCTGCACCCATGCTGCGTTGGTAACCAACAGCAACTTCGAGACCTGCGACAACTTCACCGAGGGCACGACGAATGTTGATACCGTAGGTGTCATTAGTAGCAGCAGCAACTGTTACGTCAGCACCAGCGAATGCATTCTTGAAAACGTAACCAAGGGATACGGAGTCAGAACCACCAGCGGTGAGATCAGCGCTAGCACCAATGAGAACATTGGATGAACCAATGAACGCAGAGGCTTCGAGGCTGTATGGATGTGTATTTCCATTGGTGACGTAAGAAACGCCAACGCGGTTGTAGGAGAGACCTGATGCAGCAGCTGCAGGAGCAGCGGCACCTGCGTCAGCAAAAGCTGCAGCAGTGAGGGTCGTGAGGGTGAGGATAGGTAGGATTTGCTTCATAGCGGATACACATTTGTAACATGCATCGTCTTAAATCAAGCACAATTTGACGATTTTCCCTCAAACCTAAACTTTTACTCACACTAATTAGCCATGTTATTCACAATTTTAGACAATAAAAACGGCTATTTTGTGAGATTTATAGGTTTATTAAAATTTATCATAAAAAATACCATATTTTCCTTAATTTTGGTAGTTTCGTAGATCGGCTTATTTTAAATATCCGAAATTGCGCTGAATAATATCAAAACAAAAAGACCGCCTAGTTTTACCTGGGCGGCCTTTTTAATTATATCCAAAACTCTAATTACTTAGCAGAGCGTTTGAACTTAGTATTAAACTTCTCAACGCGACCAGCAGAGTCAACGAAGCGTTTCTCACCGGTGTAAGCTGGGTGTGAATCCATGGTAACTTCGCGACGAATCACGAAGTGTTCAACGCCGTCGATTACTTTGGTTTCTTTCGACTTAATCGTCGAACGTGTAGGAAATTCGCGATTGGTAGAAACGTCGATAAAGACGACAGGATTGTATTCAGGATGTCCTTCTTTCTTCATATAAATCAGGTATTTGGTGAGTTTATCCTTGGCGCGCTTTGTAGCGAGGATGAGTCTTGTTGATTACGTAGATGCGGCCTTTACGACGCACAACTTGGCAATTGGGGTGACGCTTTTTGAGCGATTTAAGTGAGGATGAAACTTTCATAGTCTTCTATATGTAAGGTGGTCGTGTGATACGGCAGGTCGGTCAACAAACGCTTCCCTCTCCCATCTGTCAACGGGATTTCCTAGACTTGTAGAAGGTCGGGTTTGGGCTAACTTAATCACCCATGACTGTCCAAATTCGCCCAGCCAAGTTGGCTGATTGCCCCGAAATTAACCGAATTTATAATTATTACGTCCGGAATAGTACCTGTACCTGGCATTTAACCGAGGAAACCCTTGAAAATCGTAAAAATTGGCTGAAATCGCGCTCCCCCGCCCATCCGGTCATTGTAGCCGAAATCGGAGACAAAGTCGTCGGCTGGGGTTCTATCTCTACTTACAACAGCCGCCAAGGCTGGGCTGCCACGGTCGAAGACTCGGTTTTTGTGGATCCTGAGTTTCACCGCCAAGGCATTGGTAAAAAGCTCTTACAGGCCTTATTAAAACTCGCAGAAGAACGCGGCCATCAATCGGTTATTGCTCGGATTTCGGGAGAGCAAAGCGCGAGTATTCAATTACATGAGTCGGTAGGATTTACACAAGCCGGACTGCTTAAAGGCGTCGGCAAAAAATTCTCCAAAGATCTCGACTGCGTCTATATGTTAAAGTCCCTGCGCAAGCCCTAACCTTGACACCCCTCGCCCACATTCTTTGCTCAATCGTCCAACCGATTGCTCAGGTGGTGGAATGGCAGACACGCTAGATTCAGGTTCTAGTGCCCTCACGGGCTTAAGGGTTCAAGTCCCTTCCTGAGCACAGGTGAAGAAAAGGTTCGGAATAAAAAGTCGAAGTGATTTCATAACCCAAAAAAGGAGCAATCATATCATGAAAGGTAATCCTAGTCCGCTGCTCAGTGCCATTTTCTTTTTGGTTGGTATCGCTATGCTTATCGGAGGGATTTTTGTGTACAGGAGTAATCAGCAATTCCTTCAATCATC
Source organism: Opitutia bacterium (assembly GCA_037138415.1). Classification (GTDB taxonomy): domain Bacteria; phylum Verrucomicrobiota; class Verrucomicrobiia; order Opitutales; family UBA953; genus UBA953. The sequence continues at coordinate 2,208 of JBAXIK010000099.1, forward strand.
CCTGAAAAGTACTGGAACCGTTACCGGTTTAGATCTGAAACATTCTTGCGATTCTAGTTCGTACTACCCGGTGGTACAATTCCGCACACTTGAAAATCAGGTAATTAATTTTACATCATCCGCTGGTAGTAATCCTGCCTCTTATCAAGTAGGAGAGACTGTCGAAGTTAATTACAATCCGACGAATCCAACTTCCGCGAAAATAAATGATTTCACATCGAATTGGTTAGCTGTTTTAGCCCTAGGTTTTATCGGCGCGATCTTCACGTATTCGGGTGGAATATTCCTTAGTAATATAATCAGATTTAATAGGAAGAAAAAATGGTTACTCCAGTATGGAAAAAAGATTTCCTCTGAATTTAAAAAAGTAGAAATAAATACAAGTTTCCAAGCTAACGGAAGTCATCCATGCATTATCGTAAGCCAGTGGCAAGACCCAGAAACTCAAACGATTTATATCTTTGAAAGTGAAAATGTTTGGGGCAGGATTAATACCGAAAAGTTTGTTACCAATAAAAACATAGATATTTTCGTAGATTCAAAAAATTATAAGAAGTATTATATGGATATTAATTTCTTACAAAAGCTGTGAAAAAATTCGCAGATGTAGACGCGTACATCGAGCAAGCTACGAAAGAGGCACAGCCATTACTTCAAAAGCTGCGTCGATTAATCAAAGCAACTCTGCCCAAGTGCGAAGAGAAGATTTGGTATAATGTTCCCTTCTATCATTTAGACGGCGAGGTCGTCGGCTTCTCCGTTCTTAAGAAACATGT
>JBAXIK010000100.1:0-2876 GCA_037138415.1 Opitutia bacterium
GCGTAACCCTCGAAATGATGGTCCACCACACGGCCGCTGTCGTTCGTGCAAAGCCTTCCGCCCTCGTCATCGCCGATCTACCCTTCGCCCTCGCCCACGAGCCTTTCCCGAAACTTCTTAAATCCTGCCGAACACTCATGCAGAATGGCGGAGCGCATGGAGTAAAAATTGAAGGGGGTGCAACTCTCGCCGTTGCTATTCTTAAATTAGTCGACGCAGGAATTCCCGTGATGGGCCACGTCGGCCTCATGCCTCAACGCGTTCACTCCACTGGTTACAAACGCCGCGGATTAAATTCTGCTGATCAACAAAAAATTTTAATCGATGCGCAATCCGTCGCTGCTGCGGGCGCCTTTAGTATCGTAATTGAATGTGTGGATGAAAAATTTTCCCAGCAACTGACAGAGTCGCTCGAAATTCCAACGATTGGCATCGGTTCAGGCAATGGATGCGATGGACAAATTCTCGTCATCTATGATTTACTGGGACTCACCTCCAACCCTCCTCCCTTTGTTAAACCCGAAGCTCAGCTACATCGCGATGCTGTTGCCGCCGTTCAACGCTGGGCTAAAAAAGTACGTAAACCAGGACTAAAAAAATGAACTGCGTTATCTTCGGTGCCGGTGCCTGGGGCACGGCCTTTAGTTTACACTTAAATCGTCAAGGCCACACGGTGACTCTCGTGCCTCGTCGCATTGAGCAAGCACTCGAACTGGCGAGCTCACGCGAAAATAAAGATTATCTGGCTGGATATAAATTACCTCTCTCCATTCAAATCGGACTCGAAGCTGTCCCTGCCTTGATGGACGCAGATATTGTATTCCTCGCTTATCCTTCCAAAGGTCTCACCGATTTACTCAACCAAATCGGTCCTTCTATTAAATCATCTGAAACCGTAAAGATGGTTGTTTCACTGACTAAAGGACTCGATCAAAAAACATTAGAACGTCCGTGCGAATTGATGTCTCAAGCGTTCGGAAAAATTCCTGTGGGTACACTGAACGGACCGAGCAATGCACAAGAAGTCGCTCGCGCTCAACCGACAGCCATGGTGCTTGCCTCAAACGCAGATGAAAAAACTTCAAGCGAAGTTCAAGCTGCTATCAGCGGACCTACTCTTCGCACTTATACATCATCTGACATCGCTGGTGTCGAAATCGGTGGTACTTTGAAAAACGTCTACGCCCTCGGTGCTGGACTTTGCGATGGATTGAAACTGGGAGATAATGCCAAAGCTGCGTTCCTCACTCGTGCCCTGCAAGAAATGATGCGCGTCGGCCAAGCCCTCGGCGGTAAAAGCGAAACTTTCCTCGGGCTCAGTGGCGTCGGCGATCTCATGGCCACTGCCCACGGATCCTGGAGTCGTAACCGCGCCCTCGGTGAAGCCATCGCTCGCAATGCTTCACAGGCTTTAGCAGAACTCGCTTCACGTCGCGATGCGGTCGAAGGCCACCGTGCCACCGAGACGGTCAGTCGCTTAGCGAAGTCACGCCATGTCGACGCTCCTATTTTATTTTGTCTTCATAAAATTCTTTTTGAAGGTCTCGATGCTCGTGCTGGAGTCACCGCGCTCATGACTCGCGATCTCAAATCAGAAATATGAGTACCTGGGACGTCGCCACACGCCCCTCAGCTATTTCGGGTCAAGGTCTCTTCGCCACCCGTACCTTTTCGCCAGGCGAAATCATCGTGCCTTATTTAGGAAAAATTCTGACTTCTCGACCGATAAAATCTTCGGAATCATCGGCGACTTATATTTTAGAAATTAAACCCGGACTCTGGATTGATGGATCCGATATCCAAAATCCCGCTCGTTCGGCTAACCACTCATGCGAACCCAATTCTGAACTAGTGATGGGTGAAACCGAAACCTTCGCCAATCTCTGTGCGTCATCTCACATTCTGCGGGGTGACGAAATAACCTTTGATTACGGCTTTTCGCTCTCGGAAAGCCTTTTTAACCCCTGTACATGCGGAAAAATGAGCTGTGCAGGGAAAATCATCGCCGAACCACTTCGCCCCGCTCTGCGACGTCACCTACGTTTTTTCCGTCGAAGAGATTGACCAACTGCCCGCTGAGCCTCACGTTTCAAACTTCTGTTTATACCCCTAAATGAAAAAAGTAGCCATTACCGAACTTGATCCACGTCTGCAGAAGCAAATCGCTGCCGCCGATCAACAGCTCAAGACCAATCCTCAATACGCCATGGAAGTTCTTTCCGGCATATTGTCGCGCAACCCCGGTTGCCTTGAAGTACGTCGCTCACTCCGTCGTGCCCAAAAAGCAATTCTCGGAGTTAAAAAAGGTCTGTTCGACGGATTACTCGGAGGCAACGCCGATAAGGTAGCAGAAAAAGATCCCCTCGCTGCCATCCAAGCTGCTGAAGACACCTTCGCAAAAAAGCCTGGTGATATCGGTGCCAATAAACTACTCGCTGCAGCTGCACTCAAACTCGACTTCCCTGAGCTCGCTGCTTTCGCCTACGAAGAACTCACGCAGGTCGACGCCAAAAATGTCCAAAACTTTATCGATTTAGCGAATACTTGGATTATCGCACACGAATACGATGCGGCACTGAATGCTGCCGATGCTGGTCTGAAAATTTTCCCTGGAAATGGCGACCTCCAAGAATCCGTGCGTAAGGCCTCAGTGAGTAAAACAATGCGCAAAGGAAATTGGGAAGACAAAGGTGACTTCCAATCCAAACTTAAAGACAAAGACGAAGCTCTTCGCCTCGAACAATCCACTCGTACGGTCACCGATTCTGGTACCGCACTCGAACAAGCTGCCGCTCTCGCCGTAAAAATCCAAGCACAACCCGATAACCTCGATCTCTACCGCGAAATCGTTCGCCAATTCATCGGCGCTGGCGACC
>JBAXIK010000101.1:0-2821 GCA_037138415.1 Opitutia bacterium
ATCTCCCCTTGTCCCCGTGTCACCTTGCCCACGTGTCCCCTCGATTAGAATAAAATGGCGGAGAGGATGAGATTCGAACTCACGGTACCCTTTTGGGGTACACCCATTTAGCAAACGGGCGCTTTAGGCCACTCAGCCACCTCTCCAGGTCCGCCCAAATTTGAACGGACTCAATCAGTAAATCGACCCGTGGATGAGGTCAAGTGACAACCCAGACGAGTCCTAATTTTATTTTTAATTATTTCTGAATCACGCCGAAACTTCTTTATAATGAGGGGGTTTACTATTAAAACACCTACACATGAGAAACTTAATCTATCTCGCAGTGGTAATTGTAATCAACCCCACCGATAGTTTAAGAGCCGACAAAGGGCCGAATGATATGGGTCCCAGTGTAGGCGTGATGAAGCCAGCGATTCGACACCAGAATACGCACAAACATAATCCAATGCTCCCCAATCAGGTTAAGGGTCAAATCGGGGATCCTCTTCCTGGTTTAACCGCTGCACAACTCGCAGCCTTTACAGATGGCAAAGATGATTTCGAAACATCGGAAACGGTTGCCGGTGGACTTGGTCCTATTTTCAATCGCGACTCCTGCGTCTCCTGCCACTCGAGTCCTGTAACCGGTGGAAGTAGTTCAGTAAACGTCACACGCTTTGCCAGTATTTCTAATGGAACTTTCGATGGACTGGAATCCTTAGGTGGCACCCTTTTACAAGATCACGCCATTGATCCAGCCGTCGCCGAAAGCGTACCACCCGAAGCTAATCATACTTCCTTCCGTAATTCGACACCACTCTTCGGCTTAGGTCTCATCGAAGCTATTCCTGATAGAGCTATTTTAGATAATGCCCGTCGTACTCCTGGTGATGGCGTTAAAGGTCGTGCCTCGATGGTGACCGATATTGTTTCTGGCAAAACCATGGTCGGAAAATTCGGATGGAAGGCACAACAAGCGACCATCTTAGCTTTCGCTGCCGATGCTTACCTTAATGAAATGGGTATCACTAACCGATTTTTCCCTTATGAAAATGCACCTAATGGGGACACGGCAAAATTAGCCCAATTCGACACTGTGGCGGATCCTGAAGATCAAGTGGATCCAGCAACCGGTAAAACGGACGTCGATAAAGTGGCTGATTATATGACCCTTTTGGGAGCACCTCCCAGTGGACCTCTTCTACCTAATGCCGCTGCTGGGAAAAATGTCTTCGTAAATCTTGGCTGCGCACTCTGCCACACACCTTCGATGATGACTGATGCGAGAAGCCCCTATGTCGCACTACGTAACAAAGAAGTTCGTCTCTACTCCGACTTACTCCTGCACAACATGGGCACACTGGGAGACGGCATCGTCCAAGGCACAGCTAACAGATCTGAAATGCGCACCTCGCCACTCTGGGGACTCAAATATAGTGCGCCCTACTTACACGATGGTACTGCAATGACTATCGAAGACGCGATCAAAGCTCACGATGGTGAAGCTAAAATCTCTCGCGACCGCTTTAATCGACTCAATAAAAATCAGAAACAACAACTGTTGGACTTCCTGAATTCGATTTAATGGGTAGGAGCGCGACTGTGTCGCGTACTTTCATCGTCCCTTGTCCCCTAATCTTACTATCTCGCTACATCACCGCGACCAATCACCTGGATGCCGTGAGTTTGTAAAACGGAAGCAGCTAAATCTTGAGCCTCGGTGCGCAGAACTAGACCGTAGCGTCCGTTGGGTCGGAATAAAAATGGGTAGACGTAATAAATATTAATTTCAGCACCGAGTAAAAAACTTGTTACATCTTTTAATTGTGATTCGGATTGTAATTCAATCGCGACTACGGGAACGGTTTCATAAGCAAAGCGGTGTTCAATTAAAACCTCTTCCGCTTTTTCCGGATAATCGACGATGATTCTGATGATGGTCGAATCAGTAGTGTCGACCAAACACAACGCCATGATATGGATATCCGCCTTGCCGAATGACTCTACCAACTCATTGAGGCGACCTACTTTATTTTCAACGAAGACCGAAAATTGCCTTACGGATCCGTCATCAGGATGTTTCTCGGTCTTGGCTGTCATTGAGTCCTTATGACAGATTATCCCATTTCAGCCAGCACTTTCAGTTTGACGGAAATAAAAATCCGAGTTGATGAATGTATGATTACATTTCTCGCCCTAGTCTTAGCACAGGCCAGCCCATTAGCACAGGCCAACCCGCCCCTAGCCGAGCTGAAGATTGAACTCTACGAAACCAAACAGGAAGTAGTAGAATTACCCGAAACCATTGTCATTGAAAACCGCCGACCCTCTTTGTTAGGCGAAGCCTCACCCTCAGTCTCAAAAATCAATCCACAAGAAAGCTTGCTCTCGAATTTCGGCACCCTTTCCAGTATCCTCTCTGCCACCCCCGGCGTTTATGCGAGCGAACAAGCCGGCATAGGCTCATCTACTTCCGTATTTTTTCGGGGAACCAACTCCGCGCACACTGCTGTCCTCCTAGACGGGCGACGACTCTCGGAAGGATTTTCTGGAAATTATGAAATCTACCGTTTTCGCACCTACGGACTTTCTTCGGTCGAAATTTTGCGCGGCCCTTCATCCTCACTCTACGGAGCTAATGCCTTAGGCGGAGTGATTGATTGCCGACTACCCAATCCTTTATCCGAACCCAGCAGTATTCGTTCAACTTTTGAAATCGGATCCTATGGTTATACGTCACTGGCCATCTCCGCCACTAATAATAATGCTCAAGGCAGTGAGCCAGCCACCCGAGGCAATACGGTAACATTCACCACCTCGCAGAATGATGGATGGAGAG
>JBAXIK010000102.1:0-2666 GCA_037138415.1 Opitutia bacterium
GTCTTCGCTTTATCTAACTGAGAGACCGCAAACATTTGATTTCCCGCTAAAGCTGCTTTCAGCATTCGCTGATAGCGTGGCTCAAAAATACGCAATGGTAAGAGCTGTTGTGGTAGAAAAACACAATGACTCATGGTCATCACCGGAACGACTACTGTGATTGGCATAGTACTTCTAATTTGAAGACCTATCTAGATAACGCAAATTACTGCGTGATAATATTCTGTCCTAAACCCACTGATCCAGAAAAAGTTTCTTAGCATCAGGCGTCGGAGTTTCTGCGAAATATATCGCCATACGTAGTGCCGATAGAAAATGTGGCGCAGGTTTTTCTTTGGTTTTCTGACGAATCTCCTCGATGAGTGATTCAGCCGAACGACCGGACAATTGATCAATGCGGTAATATCCAGAATCGAGTAACTCGCGTGCGACATCCACGGGGAAGCGTGGAATGCGCATGAAGGGACTGCAGACCGCTTCCCGGCGTCGCTCCTCGGCCCGCAGTCTTTCTGATTCGTCCATTACAGACGCGCGAGAATCGCTTGTCCCATTTCCTTCGTGCCCACCGCTTTACCGCCACCTGCGATATCCGCAGTGCGAATTCCATCGGCAACCGTTTTTTCAACGGCGAGTTCGATGGCTTTAGCTTCTGCTTCTAATCCGAAGGAGTGACGAAGCATGAGCGCTGCGGAAAGAACTTGAGCGCAAGGATTCGCTTTATCTTGTCCGGCAATATCAGGCGCGGTGCCGCCCGAAGGCTCATAAAGTCCATAACCTTTACCGTGACGATTGATATCCATGCCGAGTGAGGCCGAAGCCATCATGCCGAGTGATCCGCAAACCACAGCCATTTCATCAGAGAGAATATCACCGAACATATTTTCGGTCAGAACGACATCGAACTGTCCTGGACGAAGTACTAACTGCATCGCCGCATTATCAATGTAGATGAAGGCTAAAGTAATATCAGGTGCCTTTTCCTTAACGCGCTCAGCCACTACTTTTCTCCAGAGTACTGAAGTTTCAAGAACGTTAGCTTTATCAACTAAAGTAATGTGTTTGCGACGAGCACGGGCGGTCGCAATCGCTACATCAGTAATGCGCTCAATTTCAGATTTACGATAAACCATTGTATCAATCGCTTCGATGTCACCATCAGCTAACGTAGTGGTTGATTTAGCACCGAAATAAAGTCCACCGGTGAGCTCACGAATACAAACCATGTCGACACCGTTAGGAATGCGGTCAGGACGAATCGGTGAAGTATCGATTAAATTTTTAAGCAGTAAACCGGGACGAACATTCGCGAAGAGACGGAAATGTTTTCGTAGGGGTAAGAGCGATGCGCGCTCAGGTTGTTCTTTGGGAGGAAGTTTTTCCCATTTAGGTCCACCGACTGATCCGAATAAAATCGCATCTGCTTTACGACAGGCTTCGAGGGTCGAGTCGGGCAATGCCTTGCCGTGATTATCAATTCCGGCGCCACCGACGTCGTGCGTCGAATGCTCGAGCGTGTGACCCGATTTTTTGAGCACAGCTTCGAGAACGGGTAGGGCTACAGCCATGACTTCAGGGCCGATGTAGTCGCCAGGCAGAATTGCAATTTTTAGGTGCATAGAGGAAAGAAAATAAGGCAAAGCTCGGTCCCGAGTGCAAGGACAAGCGATTAACAGAGACTAATTTAATTCTTAGGCATCGGGCCCGATCCGAACCCACCACGGACATCGACCACATACCAGGCTTCTACTTTCTCACGTGCCCAAGGCGTACGACGAAGAAAAGTGAGGCTGGATTTTATCGAAGGATCATAGGTGAAACAGCGAATGGGGATACGATTACCCATTTCCTGCCAGCCATATTTATTCAATAAATATTCGAGAACTTTTTGCAGGGTGACCCCGTGAAGTGGGTCGCGTGGGTGTTGCGAGGGCGAAGTCATGCTAAGCTTACTGACTATCTTTGGCGAAAGCCTCTGCAAAATAGGTTAAAATTAAATCTGCACCCGCACGACGAATCGCTAGGAGTGATTCATCGCGTGTCGCCTTAAGATTGAGCCAGCCTTTTTCGGCGGCCGCATGAATTTGTGCATACTCACCAGAAACTTGATACGCAGCAATCGGACGAGCGGATGATTCACGAACGTCACGAATGATATCTAAATAAATTCCAGCAGGCTTAATCATTAAGATATCCGCGCCTTCGAAGTCATCTAAATGCGCCTCACGGATTGATTCGCGACGATTCGCGGGATTAATTTGATAAGTAGCTTTGGAGAGAGATTCACCCGATTTTCTATTGCTGCCAACGGCATCGCGGAATGGTCCATAATAAGCCGAGGCGAATTTTGCCGAGTAGGCGAGGATGCCGGTTTGGATTAAACCATGTTCATCGATTGCACTACGAATGGCACTGACGCGGCCGTCCATCATGTCGGACGGTGCAACAAAATCCGCTCCAGCTTGGGCTGTGAGCACCGACATCTTAACTAATGCAGCGACAGTTTTATCATTATCTACATCGGTCTTCGCACTATTTAAAATTCCATCGTGTCCGTGCGTGGTATAAGGATCTAAGGCGATATCTGCAAAGATAACCATCTCCGGACATTTTTGTTTTACTTCACGAATCGCACGCAATGCGAGGCTGTTTGAATTGTGTGCCTCTGC
>JBAXIK010000103.1:0-2600 GCA_037138415.1 Opitutia bacterium
GACTTCGACGGTGTCGTTGATGCCATCTAATAAAACGGACTGATTTCCTAGTGGCACGCCGGCTAAGGATAGGCGTTCGCAGGCCACAGCGAGTTCCTGGGTTACTTCTTTCGGATGATTGGTGTGAATACTCATCCAGATGGGCCCGTGTTTGCGGAAAATTTCTGCCAACTCAGGCGTAATTCGCTGTGGAAGAAAAACCGGGATACGTGAACCCATTCTAATAAATTCCACATGCGGAATCGCGCGTAAGCGACCGAGCAAAGAGTCGATTTTTGCGTCAGAGAGTAATAACGGATCACCGCCTGAAATCAGCACATCACGAATCTCGGGGTGACTTTCAATATACTTCAAACCTTGTTCGAGTTCGGGATGGAAATCGTAGGACTGTGCGTTCGAGACCAGTCGACTGCGGGTACAATATCGACAATAAGAAGCACATCGATCGGTAACTAAAAACAAAACGCGGTCGGGATAGCGGTGGACAATTCCTGGAACCGGCATCGTACCCTCTTCACCCACTGGGTCGGGCGATTCGCCAGGAGCGATGTAAGATTCTTTGATATTAGGAATGACCTGCTTACGTATCGGACATTCGGGATTTTTCGTATCAATCAGATTAAAATAATACGGAGTAATAGCTAACGAAAGTTTATGCGCGGCAAAAAGGCAGCCCTCTTTTTCATCCGAGGTCAAAGTCATCAACTTCTCCAGCTGAGCCAAAGTCGTGATTCGATTTCGCAACTGCCACGTCCAGTCATTCCAATCTTTTGCTGGCACATCCGCCCACAGCCCTTGCCCTGAATACCAGTTTTTACGTTGATCGAGAGGAAACATGTAATGGAAGAGTTGAAACTAACCTAAATAAGTTTTCAGGCAAATCGTGAATGGTTTATTTGAAGTGGTGGACGAGTTTAAGCACGCACTGAGTAGGCGACGTGAGATGAGAGAAATCCCTGCTCAAGCCCCAACAAATTCTCAAATAAATCAAAACCTTCATAAAATAGGTTTAAATTGAGTGATTTTAGGGCTAAGGGCCCCCTATTCCGTTTGCTCTACTGGCCCCAACTGTCCTATTTAATTGGCATGTCTGTTACGAAGCCACGCTTCACTTTAGAGTTCGAAAAGCCCATCCGCGAGTTGGAGGACAAAATTGCTGCCCTCCGTGCCTCATCGGAATCTGCGGGCATCAACGTCACCAAGGAAGTGAATTCCCTGGAGGCTAAGCTCGAACAAACCCGTCGCGATATTTACGGCAACCTCAACCCTTGGCAGCGCGTTCAGTTGGCACGTCACCCTCGTCGCCCCTACTCGCTCGACTACATCAATATGTTGCTCGACGACTTCCAAGAGCTCCATGGTGACCGTCTTTACATGGACGACGAATCGATCGTCGGTGGTACGGCGTTTTTTGAAGGTCAACCGGTGATGATTATCGGACAGCAAAAAGGTCGTGATACTAAAGAAAATTTACGCCGTAACTTCGGTTGCCCCAATCCTGAAGGTTATCGCAAAGCCCTGCGTCTCATGAAAATGGCGCATACTTTCAAATTGCCGATTATTACCTTGGTCGACACTCCAGGCGCCTTTCCCGGAATCGGATCAGAAGAACGTCACGTCGCCGAAGCGATTGCGGTGAATCTGCGTGAGATGAGTCAATTCCAAGTACCCATCATTACTTTCGTCATCGGCGAAGGCGGTTCCGGCGGTGCCCTTGGTATCGCGGTATCCAATCGCGTCTTTATTTTAGAAAATGCCTACTACTCCGTGATTTCCCCTGAAGGTTGTGCCGCGATTCTCTTTAAAGACCGTGCCCATGCACCTAAAGCAGCGGAAGCACTGCGTTTAGATGCTCCCAATCTCGTTAAACTTGGAGTAGTCGACGGCGTCATCAAAGAGCCTCTCGGTGGTGCGCAAGAAGACCCTGCTGCGACCAGTTCTAATATTCGTAAGACCTTACGTGAGACCCTTAAGCAGCTCGGTAAACTCTCGGGCGAGAAACTCGTGGCCGAACGTTACGCGAAGTTCCGCAAGATGGGCGTGTACTCGGAATAAGATATTTAAAATATTAACTTATAAAAAAGGCGTCTGACTTAGACGCCTTTTTTGTTTTAGCCACCACCGTTACCTAGCAGTCGGATATAACGAGTGTAATTGCGTCCGTACTGAGCGACGATACGATTATAAGAAGCAGAATTTGTAAGTTTGACACCTTGATCTCCTGATTTTGCACCCACAGCGACATTACTATTAAGTAATTGGAGAGCACGCAATTCCTTGGAACCCTCGGGAGTTAATACAGTGATCGAGACTTCAATGGCCTTAAGTGTATAAGGCAAATAAGGTAGTTGGGTAGCAGTGGGCGTCGTTGTTGGGCTTTGTGCATCGGGATAAATGCGATCGGAGTAAACTCTGAGACGACCCACAAAGGAATCATAAGGATGAGGTGTTTTCGCACCGCCGACGCCTTTGTTGTCACTCCAACGCAATGGTGCCGCATTGGAATCAGCTCCCTGAATAATACTGGAGCTGTACGCGGAAGGATAGCCTGATGCAGAAAATTTGAAGGCCGTATCGGTTGTCTCAGCGAGGACAGGTCG
>JBAXIK010000104.1:0-2547 GCA_037138415.1 Opitutia bacterium
TCTTCGGGCAGCATGTGCCACGCTCCTGTTTTCGGATTAGAAAAAAGAATTTCGGCAGAGGATTCCAGTAATTTATTAGCACCTTCGCGGTCGAGGTCTTTGGGCACTAAAAATCTTAAAGGAGCTTTTTCGCGGGACCCCAACCAGGCCACGGGTTCGATATTAAGCCAGACATACGTTTTCCCATTTACTTCACCTGCCGCCCAAACGGAGAGTTTTATCTCGGGCGCTTTATCGGTCGATGGAACGTCGGTACGGGCTATTTCGTAAGTTGCCCAACAGCCTGCGGGTGGGAGATTTTCTGCAAAAATATTCCATTGGGCATGGACCTGTGTGCAGAGCCCGAGGGTGAGCCAGAGCCACCATTGTTTCGCAAGTTTCACGTTTTGACCCTAAATTGGTGATTTTGACCTGTCGAGTGCCTAACTTTTGCCTTTGTCTTTGACTCAATGTAGCGGCTTAATTGTAGTTAAATCTCTTCTATGGAACGCACGATACAGTCATCGACGAATCAGACCTTGAGTGGCCGTGCCATTATTCCTGCGATTATTATTATCGGGCTATAAGTCCGCGAACGGATCGCATGAGCGAATTTCCGTTCCGCGGCAAATCGGAGCGGCGGTCTATCTTTTAACCCAAACCAACCTTTAACAAACTAACATGGCACGAAAAATCGAAATCTATGACACCACACTCCGCGACGGATCGCAGGGGCTGGGGATTCATTTCTCGGTGGCTGACAAATTGCGCGTGGCGCAGGAGCTAGAACGTTTCGGCGTCACTTACATTGAGGGCGGCTGGCCAGGCTCCAACCCTCGCGATATCGAATTTTTCGCTGAAGCCCGAAAATTAAAATTCAAGAAAGCTAAACTCGCTGCCTTTGGGTCGACGCGTAAAAAAGGTGTGCGCGCTTCTGAAGATGCTCAAGTTAAAGGTTTGCTCGAAGTACATACCCCTGTTGTTACTATTTACGGTAAGACATCGGCCTTACACGTGCGTGAAGTTTTACGCTGCACGCCGGAAGAAAATTTAGCGATGATTGCTGATACCATCGCCTATTTAAAATCACACGGACGCGAAGTGGTTTATGATTGTGAACACGCCATCGATGGATGGAAGGAAGACCCTCAGTACGCACTGGCTTGCTTTAAAGCTGCAGCCGATGCAGGAGCTTCTCGCATTGTTTTATGCGATACTAATGGTGGATCGTTGCCTGACGAAGTGGCTGCTTGCACGCGCGCTGCGATGTCAGCCGTGAAAGCGGCGATAGGCATACACACGCACGACGACTCCGGATTAGCACTGGCTAACGCATTAGCCTCACTCGATGTAGGTGCGATGCACGTACAAGGTACGATGAATGGGATCGGAGAACGTACCGGCAATTGTGATTTAACGGCAGTCATACCCGTGGCTCAAATCAAGCGCGGTTGGAGTTGCGTGCCCGCGAGCTCATTGCGTCGTCTCACCGAGCTCTCTCGTTTTATTGATGGGGTTACCAATCAAGCACCTGATCCTCGTCGCCCTTGGGTCGGTGCCGCTGCGTTTGCGCATAAAGGTGGAACGCACGTGGACGCCGTAAGAAAATTTTCTGCGGCCTATGAACACGTTGATCCTGCTACCGTTGGCAATGCGCGCGATGTTTTAGTGAGCGATCAATCGGGTCGCAGTAATTTACTCATGAAGGCCGCCGAGTTAGGTATCGAATTAGATAAAGATGCGCCGTCGACCAAAGCTGCCTTAGAAGAATTGAAGAAACTCGAACACCAAGGTTGGAGTTTTGAAGATGCTGATGCCTCACTCGTTTTATTACTTCGACGTCATCTAGGCAAAGCTGCGGTGGTTCCTTTTGAGGTCGTCAATTACAACGTCTCCATCCAAGGCGGAAGCAAGTTGGCTTCGTGTGAAGCGACCATCCGAACTCGTGTTGATGGAAAAGAATCTCTGACGGTGGCTGATGGTGAAGGACCCGTCCACGCTCTAGATCAAGCTTTGCGTAAGGCTCTTATTAAGGCATTTCCTAAACTCAAAAAAGTTCATCTTGCCGATTACAAAGTCCGTGTACTGGCGGGCCAAGATGGTACTTCGGCGAAGACACGCGTAGTTGTGCGCTCGACCGATGGCAAAAAATCCTGGGGTACCGTGGGCGTCAGTGCTAATTTAGTTGAAGCCTCATTGCGCGCCATTGTCGAAGGCTACGCTCACGCTTTAGTCTGATCTATGAAGACTTTACCCATTATTTTCCTCATCGTTTTAACTGCCTGTACGCAGGCGGCTAATTCAGTGGAATCTGTGAGAGTGGTTTCACCGCGAGTTCAATTAGCGACAAAGTTAAAAATTCGCGACGTGAATGCGGATAAAACTATCGAGCCGAAGTTAATTAATCGACTGAAAGAACAAGATGAGCGTGCGGATCATCCGACCGATACAAAAAATTTCGTCCAACGCTTCAGTGATTTTTCTTTTCTAGAAAAAAGCCGAAAAGAGAAACTCGATGTTTATATTCCTAGTGGTGAGTGGAAAAATAATCGTCCTGCAGTATTATTT
>JBAXIK010000105.1:0-2491 GCA_037138415.1 Opitutia bacterium
GAACCCCAAACGTCTGATCCGTAGTCAGAAATGATATCCATTTCACCACGAGCCCAGTGAAGGGTTAAAAGAACTGACTACAGGGTCTAAGGCAAGGAATTTTTAAAAAATCACTTTTTAGCCCTATGAAGTGCAACCGTACCGCATAAAAACAGTTCATAAGTCACTTCACTAAAACCCGCCTTTTTAAGTTCTGCGCTTAAACCATCGGCATTAGGAAAATCAGCAATGCTGGATCCGAGGTAACGATAAGCGCCAAAATCACCCGTTAGAATGCCTGCTAAAATCGGTGAAATAATTCGTACATGGATAAAATGAAACGGCCAAAAGAGTTTAGAGGGCTGCGAAAATTCTAAAATAAAAACGGATCCCTGATTCTGAGTAATCCGGGCAAGTTCTTGTAATCCCTTTTCGCGATGCTCGAAATTTCGGACCCCGTAAGCAATCGTTACGACTTCACAGCTCGCATCAGCAATCGGCAACTTCATGCAATCACCGGTCAGAAATTCTACGGATTTTTTTTCATGGGCTGCACGATTTCGGGCAATATCGAGCATCGGCTCACAAAAATCATATCCGGTAATCTTAGTTGTAGAAGGCAGAGATTCACTCATGGCGATGGCCACGTCGCCACTTCCCGTTGCGAGATCGACCACTTCCTTGGGATTGAGTTTGGCTACGCTAGCGATGAGGCGATTTCGCCAAAGCACACAGAGTCCAAAACTTAAGACGCGATTGGCCAAGTCATACCGCGAGGCAATGCCTGAAAACATTTGGTTAACTACATTACCTTGAGCCATGCCCAACGCTTCAACGAATTGGGCAGAAGGTCAAGTCATCCACTCACTTAACGAAAAATTCCACCGCCTAATAAAACGTGGTCGCGGTAAATCGCCACCATCTGTCCAGGCGCTAATCCTCTTTGAGTATCTTTGAATTTGAGTGTCACGCTACCATCCGCTTCGGGTATGTATTTAGCCCAAGTGGAAGCATCGCGATAACGTACGCGAACTTCGATATCTTGTGCAGTGGTGACGGGCTGATTAATCCAGCTGAAGTTATAAGCCTTCGCTTCATTGGTATATAAATCAGGCGTACCTGGTTTATCAAAAGCCACGTGAAGGGTATTCGCATTAAAATCTTTTTTCGTAACGACGAAATATTCGTTATCGGTATTCGAGGGCAGTCCGATTCCTTTGCGCTGACCAATGGTGTAGCGATGCAGGCCACGATGTTGTCCGATGGTTTTGCCATCAGCTCTGACAATCGGGCCTGGTTGATCGGGAATGTGTTTTTCGAGAAAATCCTGAACCGGTACTTGTCCTAAGAAACAAATACCCTGGCTATCTTTTCGCGTAGCATTGGGCAGTTTAGCCTCCTCGGCCAATTTACGAATTTCAGATTTTGTAAAATCTCCAATCGGGAAGAGCACTTGGGCAATTTGACTTTGTTGAAGTAATGCTAGGAAATACGACTGGTCTTTTTGTGGATCGATTCCCTCCATCAAATCATACGTGCCATCCGCATTGGCACGTCGACGCACATAATGTCCGGTCGCAATCGCATCATAGCCATCCTGTAATGCGCGTTGGAGGAAGACTCCAAATTTCATTTCGCGATTACAAATGATGTCAGGATTCGGTGTGAGCCCGCGACGGTATCCATCGACCAGGTATTCGACGACCTTCTCGCGGTAGTCTTTAACGAGGTCGATAATCGTGAAGGGGATCTTAAGATGTTCGGCCACCGCTTGAGCGTTACGGACGTCGTCCTCCCAGGGACATTCACCAGGGAAGGGCAGGCCTTCTTCATTCATCCACGTTCTGAAATAGGCACCATGCACCTCGTGGCCTTGCTGTTTGAGGAGCAAGGCTGCGACGGCGCTGTCAACGCCACCGGAAAGGGCTACAAGGATTTTGGCCATCTTTTCATAAGTTAGATAAATTCCACCCCGAGGGGCGAGAAAGGAAACCAAGTCATAGGCCCTAACCACCTGTTAAGTCCCTTGCCAGCGGTGCTAAGATTGATTTTATTGTGCCCATGCGTCTCGGACTAGCCTTCCTTCTGATGAGTCTCACCCCCCTTTGTGCCCAATCCAACCTAGCGGCGGGCATGCAACAGGATATTGCAGACTTAAAAACTGAAGTAGAAAAACTTAAATTAGAAAATCAGGATCTACGTGAGTCCTCATCGCGCCAACGCGCCTCAGCTGCTCCCGCAAGCTCACCCAGTGAAGCGAATGCCAAACAGCGTAAAGAAGTTTTAGACGAAGTGGATCGTCGTTTAAAAATTCAAACGAAGGAAGTGAATGCGGCCTTGGCCGAACTGACCCGCCAAGTGAATACGACTTTAGCAAAAAATAATTCAACTCCAGCCAAGACTAAATCACCGGCTCCCGCAGCGACGGCGGAAACCCCTGCTGTGGTCGAAGAACCTACTACGACCGAAATGCCCCAAACTGGCGTGACTTATAAAGTGGTGCGTGGTGATT
>JBAXIK010000106.1:0-2471 GCA_037138415.1 Opitutia bacterium
TTTCAGGGGTTAAATTAGTGTGGAGTGAAAGATAATCGGATACGGCAAAAACGTCATCCATCGTAGCGGCGCGTTGCACATCGTATTGAGCGGCGAATTTATCGTCCCAATATAAATCGAAGCCGATGACTTTCATGCCGAAGGCACGAGCGCGGATGGCGACTTCTTTACCGATGCGGCCCATGCCGATGATACCGATAGTTTTTTCGAGAAGTTCGCGACCCGTTTTACGTTTCCAACCGCCTGAGCGAGTGGAGTCGGTGTGGAAGTAGAAATTCTTTTCGAGTGCGAGAAGAAGAAGGAAGGTATGCTCGGCAACGGTGGTGTGGTTGACGCCAGGAGTGAATAGAAGAGGGATATCTTTAGAGGTGAGGTATTTTACATCGATTTTGTCGACGCCGATACCGTACTTGCTGACGACCTTGAGGCGGGGGAGAGCTTTATCGATGACCGCTTGGGTGATCATATCGTCGCCGCAGATGTATCCGTCAAAATCCCCCATTAAAGCTAAAGTGTCGGCTTCGCTTAAAGGTCCGCGAGCGTTGACAACTTCCCAGCCGGTGGCGGCTAACATTTTATGGTGTTCGCCAGGGGTGTCTTGGAATGAGGTGGTTGTGAGGAGGATTCGTGGCTTCATAGTGTCGTTTTAATCCAACCTAACTCGGCTCGAAAAGTCAAAGAAAGTATAGGGTCGACACTAAAAAATCCCTCTGTTTATTAAAGTTACCCATGAATAACACCCCTAATTCAGCCGCACCGGCATCTCCCTATCGCTGGGTGATTTTAGCACTCCTGTTTTTCGCAACCACGATTAATTATATCGATCGGCAAATATTGGCATTATTAAAGCCGATGCTCGATAATGAGTTACATTGGACGAACGAGCAATACGGCATGGTCAATTCTGCATTCCAAGGCGCCTATGCTTTTGGTTTACTTGGCTTTGGCTGGTTTATTGACCGTTTTGGAACGAAAATCGGTTATGCAGTATCAATTTTGGCATGGTCGGCAGCTGCCGCTGGTCACGCGCTAGTGGGTTCAATCTCTGGTTTCTATTACGCTCGCATAGCACTGGGTATTGGCGAAGGTGGCAATTTCCCTGCGGCAATTAAAACTACAGCTCAGTGGTTTCCTCGTGCTGAACGTGCATTCGCCAATACACTTTTTAATTCAGGATCGAACATTGGCGCACTGATTGCTCCAGCGGTTATTCCTATTTTGGCTGTTACCTACGGATGGAGATCCACCTTCGTAGTGGCAGGTTTACTGGGTGTGATTTGGATTCTTTTCTGGATTCCATTTTATAAGAAGGCTCCTCAACTCGCGGAAGAAGAAGTTGCGGAAGAACGTAAGATTCCATGGGCAAGTCTGTTACGCGTGAAACAAACTTGGGCTTACATGATTGCGAAATTCTTAACCGATCCCGTTTGGTGGTTCTATTTAATTTGGCTGCCTGACTACTTTAAGAAAGAGCAACACCTGGATATCAAGGCGATGGGCTTACCCTTAGTGACTCTCTATGGTATTGTTACTGTCTTAAGTATCTTCGCTGGTTGGGCAGTTAAGAAAATTGCGGAGCGAGGTTATGATATGGTTACGGTTCGCAAATTATCTCTATTGTTCTTCGCCCTCTGTTCATTGCCTATCTTCTTCGTGAGAGGTCTAGGCATGTGGGAAGCGGTGTTCCTTATTGGATTTGCAGCCTCGGCTCACCAAGCTTGGTCAGCTAGCCTTTATGCTGCAGTGTCGGAAACTTTCCCGCGCGACGCAGTAGCATCAGCTAGCGGACTAGGTGGTATGGCGGGATCGATTGGTGGAATGATTTTCCCGATTGTTGCTGGTCGCATTCTCGATGTTTCATCGAACGGTTATGCTATCCTCTTCGCCTTCTGTGCGTTCGCGTACATCGTGGCGTTTGCGATTCACCACTTCATGTTGCCTCGTTTAGAGAAGGCTCAAATCTAACTAGTAGATTGACCAAATAAAAAGGCCTCCGAAGTGGAGGCCTTTTTTGTGGGCAGATAGTTTGATTAGCCAGCGACGACGAAGTTCACGAGCTTACCTGGAACAATGATTTCTTTGATGATGGGTTTTCCATCAATGAACTTTTGTACTGCAGGATCTGCCTTTGCGAGGGCGACCAGAGCTTCCTTAGAAATATTCTTATCAACCTTGGTGGTTGCACGTACTTTGCCGTTCACTTGGAAGACCACATCGACGGTGGATTCAACGAGTTTTGATTCATCGAATTTAGGCCAGCCTGCTTGCGTGATACTTTCTTTATGACCGAGACGTTGCCAGATCTCTTCGCAGACGTGAGGAGCAAAAGGTGCGGCTAAGCGAGTGAAGTCCTCGACCGTTGAACGTTTTAAGGTCGGTGATTTTTCTGCGACATTCATCAAGATCATCATTTGAGAAATCGCGGTGTTGAATTGGAGTGTTTCGATATCGCTGCTGACTTTCTTGATGGT
>JBAXIK010000107.1:0-2375 GCA_037138415.1 Opitutia bacterium
TTAAATCCACAACGCCCACTACGTATTTTGCTGGTTGGACTTCAAGGCTCGGGCAAAACTACGAGTGCCGCTAAATTAGCCCGACATCTCATCAAAAAAGAAGGGGTTAGAAAACCTAGTTTAATCGCAGCCGATTTACGCCGCCCTGCAGCGATCGACCAACTGGAAACTTTAGCGAAGAACGAAGGGATTGATTTTCGTGCGGATCGTTCAGCGAAAGATGTTCCCGCCATGGTGGCACAATTAACCAATGACGCCGAAGCGTCTGGTTCCGATGTTGTCATTGTCGATACAGCCGGACGTTTACAAATCGACGCCGATTTAATGTCAGAGATCAGTCGCATCCGCGATTTGATTCAGCCCCAAGAAATCTTTTTAGTCGCCGATGCCGCGCTCGGACAACAAGCCGTCGATGTCGCTGCACAGTTTAATACCTCTACCCCACTCACGGGAATTATTTTAACCAAGTTAGATGGTGATGCACGCGGTGGTGCTGCGTTGTCGATGAAATCGGTTACCGGTGTACCCATTCGCTATATCGGAACGGGTGAAAAATCTGCTGACTTTGATACCTTCCATCCTGATCGACTCGCTCAACGTATCTTGGGTATGGGCGACGTCGTATCGCTCGTGGAAAAAGCTCAAGAAGTAGTCGACCACAAAGAAGCCGCTCGCATGGTCGAGAAATTAAAGAAATCGGACTTCGATTTAGAAGATTTCTTAGCACAGATGGGTCAGATGAAAAAAATGGGGCCGCTCGGCGACATCATGAAAATGATGCCCGGCATGGGAAATGTACAAGTGGGTGCCCGTGAAGAAAAAATGCTCGGTAAAACCGAAGCGATTATTTTATCGATGACCGTTAAGGAACGTCGCAAGCCCGACATCCTTAATGCCTCCCGTCGGGCCCGCATTGCCAAGGGTTCGGGCACTCAAGTCAGTGATGTGAATGCGATGATTAAACAATTTACGCAAATGCGTGAGATGATGAAGATGATGAAAGGCGGACGAGGCCATGAGTTGATGCGTAAAATGGGCCAAATGGGCGGTGGACGTGGCGGCTTCCCTGGTGGAGGTTTCCGTTAAAATGTCGGAAATGATTTCATTCGATCCTGCTCTCTTAAAAAAGAGAGGTTGGATTTTTGATTGCGATGGAACCGTGGCTGAAACCATGCGAATTCACCATCGCACTTGGACGCACATCATCAGTAAACAATTAGGAAAGCCTTTTGATTTTCCTTGGGATTTATTTTGCTCCATGGGTGGCATGTCGGCTCACGACACCTGTAAGAATCTTAAAAAACTTTATAACGTCGATTTAGATGTACCCTTGTTATTAGCCGATGGACATGACTATCTAGAGATTCACTTGGCAAAAGATGTTCGCCCACGAAAAGCCGTGGTCGCAGTGGTTCATCACGTGAAAAGTCTCGGACATCGTACAGCGATTGCATCAGCTGGACGTAAAAGTCACGTCCACACCTCACTCACCGCCACTAATCTCATCCATTTATTCGATGCGATTATTACGGCCGAAGATGCGACGCGCTTAAAGCCACACCCCGACCTATTTTTAGCCGCAGCTGCACGCATTGGAATTGATCCATCGGACTGCGTAGTCGTTGAAGACAGTCCCAGAGGCAAAGAAGCAGCTGATGCAGCGGGGATGGACTGTATTCTTGTAGATCCTGCTTAAATTGAAGGGACACAAATTGAGGGGATAAGTTGGCAAAGTGGACGCGACGCAGTCGCGCCCCTACCCTATCTCTTATGCTTTTTTGAGTTTACTGCAAAAACGAGCGAGACGCTCCAAGCCCTTCGTAATCGTTTCATCCGAAGTTGCGTAACTCATACGGATATAACCTTCGGAGCCGAATGCAGAACCAGGGACAACGGCCATGAGTTCTTCTTCGAGCAAGCGATCGGCGAATTGAACTGAGGTGAGACCAAACGACTTAATATTTGGGAAGAGATAAAACGCACCTTGGGAGCGGTAGCAGGTTAAACCTGGGATAGCGTTTAATCCGGCGAGTAAGTTCAGGCGACGACGGTCAAAAGCTTTGCACATTTCGGCGAGCGAGGCTTGGGCCTTGTCGGGATGTTGATGAACCGCTAATGCACCAAACTGTGCGAAGGTAGTCGCGTTAGAAGAAATTTGGCTTTGTAAATCAGCCACGGCAGCGGCGAGTGCTTTATCACTCGCTACTAAAGTACCTAAGCGCCAACCAGTCATGGAATAACTTTTAGCATAACCAGAAACGGTAATCGTAAGACGTGCAGCTTCGGGAGAAAATGTTGCTGGGCTACAGGTAGTTTGATTATCGTAAACGAGGTTTTCGTAAATCTCATCGGACATAATCCAGACGTTTGCCTTA
>JBAXIK010000108.1:0-2342 GCA_037138415.1 Opitutia bacterium
AGAAGAAAAACTCTCTCCGTATATTCAGCCCTATTTCGATAACTTAGAAGTTCTCTTTTCACGCACCGGAGCTCCGGCAGCCGCTCAAGTTCCTGCGAATAATAAACTACCTATCGCGACAGACTCTCAGAGAAAACAAAAGAAAGCTCAGGCGATGAAAGCAGCACAACCCATTTTCGGTTCTCAGTTCCAACAAATTGGACAGCCCAGAAAACCCTATCAATGGCTCATTGATTCTGGTTTAATCGAAATCGAGGCGATGACCTTTATCCGCGGCCGATCAATTGGTCATGCATTCATGATTGTGGATGAGGCTCAAAACATGACGCCTCATGAAGCTAAGACCGTCATCACCCGTATCGGCGAAGGCTCTAAAGTTGTCCTTATTGGTGACCTTGATCAGGTCGACACTCCTTACCTCGATAGTAAATCTAACGGCCTCATTCACACCCATGAACGAATGAAAGGGTATAGTATCGCCGCTAATGTCAGATTACTCCAAGGCGTACGCAGTGCACTTTCTGAATTAGCCGCTCAGGTAATGTGAACAAATTAACCCGGGTAAGTTCTACCCAGGATTAATCCATTCTTGCTCACGTCGCCGGGCTCTATTGGCTGGTGAATAGTGGAGAAGGAAACACCCATGCAAAAACAGTACCGCGAGTTGCGAGACAAACTCGCCCCGGGTACTCTTTTGCTATTTCGGCTCGGTGACTTCTATGAAGTTTTTGGCGATGACGCCGTGACGGCCTCCAAGGTCATTGGATTAACCCTGACGAAGCGACATGAGACGCCTATGGCCGGCTTGCCGTATCACGCTGCACCTACCTATGTAAATCGGCTGCTAGCGGCAGGTTGGAAGGTTGCCATCTGTGATCAGCTCGAAGCTCCCGTCACCGGTAAACTCGTACGTCGTGGCATCACCCGCATCCTTACACCAGGTACCGCACTTGAAGACTCTCAACTAGACTCGCGCCGTGGTAATTATCTTTTAGCGCTCCACTGGAATAAACAAGGTTGGCATGCATCCTGGTTAGATGTCTCGACCGCAGATTTTCGCATAGCCACTGACACTAAAGTAGAACGTCTATTATCTCTTCTACATTCTATCAATCCTCGGGAAGTTTTATTACCGGAAGGCTTGGAAGTTGATCCGGTGTTTAGCCAACTCCTCGAAATATTTTTAGAGGGAAGATCTGTTTCGCGTTTACCCAGTTGGAATTTTGATAGCTCCACAGGTTTTCAATTAGTTTGCCAAACCCTTTCCGTGCATAGTCTGGCTGGTTTTGGATTGAATGATACTCATCCTGCACTGGGCGCGGCTGGAGCAGTGCTCGGTTACGTTACCGACTCGCTCTGCAGTCGCCCCCAAAATCTTTTTAAAATCACGGAGCTCAAACTTGGATCCTCAGTGCTTATTGATGCCGCCTCGGCTAAGAATCTTGAACTTTTCAATAGCACCAATGGTTCTAAAGAAACATCTCTTTTAGATTCCATTGATCGTACTTGCACTGCAGGTGGGGCCCGACTTTTGGCCATGTGGTTAACCGAGCCCTCCACCGACTTAGCAATCATTCAACAACGTCAGCATGCCGTTACTGGTTTTATTAAACATCCAGGTGCCTCAGCACGAGTGGCAGAACTTCTGAGTAACACACGAGATATCCCGAGAATTTTAGCACGATTACAAAATCGACTACGCAACCCCCGCGAGCTGGGTGGCATTCGCGACTCGCTAAAAGCATTTCCAGCTCTCCAAGAAGAATTAGCCGCTTTGCCTAATCCTGCCGTTCAATTATACGCAGAAAAAATTGACTGCGAAAATGACCTTTTAATTAAACTCGAACAAGCGCTAGCTGATGAATTGCCAATCGATTTAACAGACGGTGGGGCACTGCGCACCGGCTTTGACTCCGAGCTCGATCGCCTACGATCACTGGCGACCGATAGTAAAACTTGGATTTCCGATTTCGAACGTCAGGAGCAAACCCGCACCGGTATTAAAAATTTAAAAGTAAAATATAACGGTGCTTTCGGCTATGCGATTGAAATCACCAAATCGAATTTAGACCAAGTACCCGCGGACTATATTCGCAAACAAACGATGGTGAATGCGGAGCGTTATACGACGGAGGAACTTCGGAAAAAAGAAAGGGAAGTGTTACGAGCCGACGAACAAGCGCTTTCGCGAGAGTTAGACTTGTTCCAGATTTTGCTCGATCAAGTACTCGCCAAAACTTCATCGCTCTTAGTGACCGCACAGACCTTGGCTGAAGTTGATATCTTACATGGTTGGGCTGAATTAGCCCGCGAGTCCAACTGGTGCTGCCCCACGGTGGATC
>JBAXIK010000109.1:0-2336 GCA_037138415.1 Opitutia bacterium
CGATAATTTGATAAAGTCTCACACTTATGGGCCACCCAGTGGCCCAAGTCGAGTGGTCGAGCTGAACCGAGTTCAAAGGGATCACCGCCTTTGGTGATGTGCAAAGCATGGAGTTCAGCGGATCGACGAATGCATTCACTGATTAAAGTTAAATTACCGGCCGCCAAGTCTCGTGAGTCTTTTTCGAGCGACTTGAAGAATTCTGGGTCTTTTAAAAGAGCGACTTTTACAGCCTCAACCAAACCATCGCGTAGGTTTTTAGGGCTGAGAGATTTTAAAAACGCGAAATCGTTAATCACGGCATAAGGCGGATTAAACGTTCCGGTAAAATTCTTTTTCTGAAAAGTATTAATGCCATTTTTTACGCCCACGCCAGCATCGGCCTGACTTAAAGTTGTAGAAGGCATCCGAATCAATCTTACCCCACGATGGGCAATTGATGAAGCAAAACCAACGGCGTCTAATAACGCGCCACCCCCAATAACGAGAACATAAGAATGTCGGCAGATTGCGTCTTCTTCAATAGCAGCCAAGACGGCATTAACGACTGACTGATCTTTTTTACACTCCTCACCGCCGGTTAAAATCATCGGCGCACGGGTTAATTTAATCTGATTAACTTTAGCGTACTCAATTAAATCAGAAACCACCGTGGGCGACGTTGCAACTAAGCCCGCATCAATAATGGGTAAAACTTTAGCGACTCCCACCAGCTCTTTCAGAATATTATTTTTAAAAGCAAAGGCGTTCTCCGTAAAAAAGATTTGGTGGCGATAAGATACCACAAAAGAGAGATCGAGCCGAGAATTCATGAAAGCGTTACCTGCTTAGAGTGAAAGGTAGAGACACCTAAGGACAAGCCCAGTTCCACTTTTAAATCCAATCTATTAAGTAGAAGGTATGAATTTGCGAAGCCAGAGGGTCATACCAAAACAAATGGGCGGGGCGAGTATGGCCAGCCAAGCTACTTCCTTCACTTGTATCATCGGTTCCGTTCCACAGAATTGTGCTATCATTAATAAAATGGCTCCACTCACCATGAAGTCTAAAAGTGAAAAGGCAGCGATACGATCAGCCACGCGAGCGGAAATTCCTGACGGAGTCGGATGGCGGCGATTGGAAAAAATAATCCAAAGCACATAAAATATTAATGCACCCAAACTCCAGTAAGTATAATTGTAATAAACAATGAGCGGCAGAGGTATTAAAAATAGTAGGCGCTCAATCCAATAAGAGTTTTTAGTAGGCGTGAGTTCATACTTGGCCACCCAAGTCAGAGCATAAGTATAAATTCCCAAAACCACTGCATAAACGTAAACAATGTTCGGCTGCGCGTAGATACCATCGATGGTTGCGACTATGAAGCCTATCATCGGCAGCATAGCTCTACATGCACCCATAATAACGGGGGCTAACGGATTACCTTTATGGGCAACATCATACCCAAGAATGAAAATAACAAGGAGTGTTATGGTTACAAAAATGGACGGATTAAAAAATCTACCTACGGAAAAAACCGCAAGTAACGCTCCTGAAAATAATATGATAAAGCCGACCCACTTTGCTTTTGAGCGAGAAATTAAACCAGAAGGCAGCGGACGCTCGGGCCGATTTTTACAATCCCACTCATAGTCAAAGACATCATTCAAAATCATACCCGCCACATAGAGTAACGAGATTCCTAATAATAATATAAACAATGTACCGCTCAGTGCCGACGGCACTACTACCGTCGGAGTTCGGATGACGGCCGCCATGCCTAAAAGCCAGCCCGAGATCACATTAGACCACACCGTAGGGAGATTAGAACATCTTGTGAGCACTAACCATTGTTTGAGATTTGATTTCATTAGGTAGGTCTTACTCCGTATTGGCTAAGCTCATTTAAAACCCAGCGATACTCCGCCACTACTTGATCCGTCACATCCAGCGATCGTAAAGCCTGAGGTAAAACCTCCCAGGTGTAAGTTTCGATTTCAAGTTCTCGCGCTCGACCAGGCTGCTTCATAATCACACTCAGAACTTTTTGTAAAAAATCGGTCGTATTAAAAAAGTCTTTATCCATCGGCGATGAATGTAGCGGTAAGTGAAAATGAACTCTTAACTCGTTAAATTTCTTGAGGGTGTTCATGTCGGCTAAGGCATCAAGAATATCTTTAAAATAAGTTAACTCACCATCCTTACCCTGTCCGATACACTGGTGTAAATACGTGGGCTCCTGCATACTCACTAAACGGCGCAATGCGTCATCGGTTGGCTTTAATCTTAGGGCAGAACTTAAATGATACTTCAAAATGGGCGCACCGCCTGCATTGAGTTTTTCTACCGATTGAGCG
>JBAXIK010000110.1:0-2092 GCA_037138415.1 Opitutia bacterium
GGATAACGAATACCGGGCGTAACTAAAACGGGTTTAGGTCCTAATTCTTTTCTGAGTAGTGGTAATTCTAAGGGAGAACACACGCATCCATGAACTCCTGAGAGAATAGCCATTTTTGCGAGTAACGTAACTTGTTCTTCGGGGCTCGACTTTACCCCGACCGCGTTGAGTTGAGCCTGATCCATAGAGGTCAGCACGGTCACGGCGAGTAATTGGCAGTTGGGGATGTTCTGTTTTGCTGTTTCAACGGCACGAGCGAGCATTTCGGGTCCGCCACTGGCATGAAGCG
This sequence comes from Opitutia bacterium, assembly GCA_037138415.1. Classification (GTDB taxonomy): domain Bacteria; phylum Verrucomicrobiota; class Verrucomicrobiia; order Opitutales; family UBA953; genus UBA953. Next base: position 290 of record JBAXIK010000110.1, read on the forward strand.
TCAGTAAGGAGCAAGGGCGACCTTTGAGACTTTTAATAGCTGAACTTACGGTGTTAGGAATGTCGTGTAATTTTAAGTCGAGAAAGACTTTGAAACCTAAGGCATGAAATTCATCGACGATGCTGGGTCCGTATTTAACAAAAAGTTGAAGACCTAATTTTACCCACGAAACTTTTCCGATTAACGGACGAACCAACGACAGTGCCTCTTCTTTGCTCTCAACATCTAGAGCGATAATTAGACGGCAGGGATTTCCCATAACCCACTTTTAGGTCTTAAAATCCTAATCTGCGAGAGTTAAATTATACCTTTAATTTAAATTTGATGACCACCTTAAGAACTTCGCAGGATTTTGAAATTTGCACCCCGGGTTGATGGGCATCGGATGGATAGAAAATAGTAAACTGCGAAGGGTAGAGATGGAGAAGCGTAGAGGCCGTGGTCGGGGCCACAAACTTGGTGACATCTTTTTCTGCTGAATAAGGTTCAAGAGTTTCAAGTAAGGCGACATCGTGATGTCCGCAGTATTCCTCGCCCGCAAAGATTACCTGAATATCGCCAAACACCTGGTGGGCCTCCCACTTTTTTTCTGCCGTGGGTTTGGTCTGATAACGTTGCACGCCCGCTACACAATTCTGTGCGACAATTTCATATTTCCCATCGGGTGTGTTAGGATTGAAGGATTTAAGCCACTGAAACGCTTGTGGAAAATAAGGATGTAATTTTTCAATTCTTTCAGAGTGAATGAGTAGGTCTTGAATCATATTAGGAAACCTCGTCTTCGCTTGTGGTGACATCATCCATCGGCATTTCCACGGATTGCTGTGCGCCGAGTAGGGTGAGTAAGACGGCGATTCTTTTTTGAGGGGTGGCTAGTTTTAAAACCTCACCTTCAGATCCGGCGAAGATTCCGCGAATCACCTTAATTTTTGCCCCTACTTTTAATTCTTCGTCTAACATCGATAAAATACCTTCCGGACCGAGTGCTTTTAATTCATCAATCACTTTATGATGAACATCGACTGCCTTACCACCTTTGCTCACTAAATGTAGTACACCACGTGTGCTTTTTACAGTACCCTGTGAGTCTTCGGGGTTAAATTTAACAAAAATATATCCAGGAAAAAGTGGCTCGATTACTTCTTTATTTTTCTCATGCCCACGTCGGGTCCGACGGATACGTGGAAAGAATATTTCTATTTCGCCGACTGCTTTTAAATTACGGACCGCTACGGCCTCCTGTCGGGGCTTAGATTTTAAACAGAACCAGAAATTTTCGGTTATTTCGCTCATGTGGACGAAACTTCATCGCGGGCTGGAAGCCAGCCGATGGCGATGATGATGAGTTGCGAAATCGCAAAAGCAGAGAGCCAGAAGAATCCTGATTCGGTAAATCCGTAACTATGTAATCCGACACCCAGTAAATTGGTACCAAACCAGGACCAGCTGGTGACGATATTTCCAAAGACGAGCATCTGCATCAGGCCTTCGCGTTTAACCAATCCACCCCAGCGAGCGTGTAAGCACATCGCACACCAAAGAACGATGAGTACGGCGCCATTTTCTTTAGGATCCCAGCCCCAGAATCTACCCCAACTTTGATCCGCCCAAATTCCTCCGAGCATCGTCCCTACGAAACTGGCGAGAGTTGCAAAAGCCAGAATACCATAGGCGGCTCGGGCAACCGAGTCCCCATCGCGGTAGCCCTTTTTAAATGCTCGCAGCCATAAGTGAATGGCAGCCACGAGGCCGGCGACAAACGTGGCGGCATATCCAATGGTCACCGTGGTAACGTGCGTGGAG
>JBAXIK010000111.1:0-2054 GCA_037138415.1 Opitutia bacterium
ATCCTTACCAAAATCATTCGGCATATAAGTATGCGGCAGATAGGCAATTTTCTCTTTATAGTAAGACTGACTCGATACGGGAATGACCGTGAGGTCGGCAATTAAGTAGTCCATATAATCGACCCCCTGCGTACCCGGGTAGCCAAGATAATTTACCTGCACAGGCGCAGCACGATTTGCGAAAACACCTGGGCGTGGACGATCCGCAAAGCCATTTAAATCTATGAGAATATCGACTCCATTTTGCCTTATGAATGACGCGGCCTGAGCATCATTCATATCTTTAATATCATGAACACAGTCAAAAGCCTTGAGTATTCTTTGACGGACTTCGCTGCCGTCATCAGGAGTATAATCAAAACCTAAAATCTCAAATTGGTCGCGATGATGATTTTCTAAAACACCTACTAAACAAACTGCGATGGCGTGATTACGGTACTCCCCGCACAAATAACCTATTTTAATTTTACTCGCGTTGGGCTTTTTGGGAAAAATTGCCGGAGGTAAAGTCGGAGCAGATAGAGTCCGAGCATTAGTAATCGCATTGAATTTCAGTTCTTCCTCCGAGTTGGAAATACTTAATAAATCAAACTGAAAAGTGACCAAAAGATTTTGGGCAATTCCTTGTTTAATTCTATCTACTAAATCGTCATAGCCCTTCCAGTCGGCACAGAACTTTTTCATGTGCAAAAGTGCACCCAAGTAATTGCCTAAATCGGGACAAATCTGAGCACAACGCTCAAAGCATTCTATCGCTTTTTGTTTATCATTATTACGAACGAAATAAACCGCGAGATTGGCCCAATGTGCGTCATTCTTAGGCTCTAATTGGGTGGCTTTCTGAAATGCAAAAAGTGCCTCGGGGTTTCTCTCTAATTCAAGAAAGTTGAGCGCTCGATAACTCCATGCTTCAGCCAAATTATTATCTATTTTCAAAACGCTATCAAAAAACTTAAGTGATTCTGGATATTTTTTAAGCTCGAAAAGAATTTGGCCCTGGTAAGCGAAAGATAAATATTGATTGGGCTCCCTAGCACTCACTTCGGCCAAAAGTCCGAGGGCCTCAGCAACCTTATTCACCTTGTACAGGGTGTAGGCGTAATTAATCGTCAATTGAGTGTCTAATAAATTAGCTTTTCTTAATTGATCCAAGTAAACATAGGCCTCGGAGAACTTCTTGAGGTTAAAAGTAATAGTACCCAACGCCCGGAGCACAGAGTAGGACTCGGGGTTTGTTTTTAGGGCTTCCTTAAAAACGATTTCAGCTTCGGCGAGTTTATTGAGCTTCAATAAACATAAGCCTAGATTCTCTATCGCGCCAAAGTGTTGGGGATTTAGTTCCAGTACTTTACGAAATTTTTCTGCGGCCTCATTCAATTGACCACTCATCGCGTACACCAAGCCCGATAAAAAAATAATCCGGAAGTGCTGAGGGTCAAAAGCTTCTAATTCATTGAGTATTCTTCTACCTTCCTCGATTTGATTACTCTTTAGAAAGTCTTCGACTAAACTAATTCTACTTTCTAAATCCGAATTCATCGTATGTTAATTTGAGAGATTCTAGAAAAAAATCGCTTCGGAGAGGGCCTGGGCCGGACCCATGAAAGCAACGCGTTGAGCCAAGGATTGCGTGGCTTCTCCGCGGGTAAAACGTAACCCGGCCCATGTGCCTTGATCAGCATGCTCCCACGAAAATCGACTACCATCTTCAAAGACCCATTCGGCATCCAAGTTATCACCCGCCGGTGCTTCTTCCGCTAATTTAAATTCGGCCAGTAAAGGAAGCTGAGCGACCTTGGAACATTCGACCAAGCAATCACGCATCCAATTTAATAGTCCCATCGCCTCACCACGCATCGAGGGTGCGTGATTCATGGTAACCGTTTTTAAACCTTTTACTAAAATTTCAGGTTTATGCGCCGCTAAAAACTGTCCAATGGCCTGACGTACAGGCAAGCAACGCGCGACCGATAAATCGCGAACGGCGGATGCTTTGGGAAATGGAAGGGAGAAAAAATCATTACCCGTAATCGTGCGATCGGCCACAATACGTC
>JBAXIK010000112.1:0-2045 GCA_037138415.1 Opitutia bacterium
ATCGACATCGCACAATGCGACAATACGAACGCCAGGAACCTTCTTAATTTCCTTAATATGTTCGAGGCCGCGACTGCGAAAGCCAACTACCGCAACACGGATTTCACTGTTGGCGCCACTGACTTGGGCGAAACTACGAGCACTTAATCCTACGGCAGTAGCAGCGAAGGCAGTGCTCTTAATGAATGAACGACGATTGAGGGGTGACATAAAATAGGGGTAGACTGAAGGATACTGAGATTGGAAAACAGTCGACAGTCGAGAAAGTTCCCTTAAAAGTGAATAAAATCTTTAACGCCGCCCAGTTTTATCACTTAACCTTTATGGGATAAGCCCTTAAGCCAAGTGGTCCAGCCTGCGGGTAGACTTCGCGAGAGAGCACCTCTAATAATTTTATCGAGATATTCTTTGGCGGGGAGGTGGGGGCCGGTGGGATCGATGACTTTAAAGGCATCGCACTCAAAGGGGCAGTCTTCGACGCCAGCCTCCCAGACAGTGATGGTTGTGCGTCGATAGCCTGGACCCTCGGCGGTGGATAATCTTACCCAGTCGTCTGCGGTGAGTTCATAGATGCATCCCCACACGCCGGGTGAAAGTTCATCATCGATAATATCAGCTGATCCGCCTCCCCAAGTGACGCTCGGGTGGGTAAAAGCTAGATGATGTTTCGGGAGAAATGCTTTACAACGATACTGATGTCCAGGGCAACGACGCTCCATTTGACTGCTGTCGAGATTTGAACCGTAGGCGAAGTAGTACCGACTCATAATTAAGGAGGGTCATATTAGTTTGCTATTCACTCCCTTGGCAAGGAAGGGAACTAAAATTTTACCGAATAAGAAAGATAGAACGAACGGGGTTGAGCGGGGAAGCCCAGGCTGGCGGGTGGGGCCGTTTCATTAAAGATATTCTCAATCCGTAGCGATAATTCTTGGCCAGTTTTATAATGATACACCAGCCAAGTGCGCCAGTAAGTACCGTTTGGGGATTTCACGACTACATAGCTCAAGGGGTCATAATCTATTCTATTCGCAATACGATTAACCGATAGACCATAAGTCCATGCATCGGCTGGATTTATTTCAGCGCCGAGCGTGAAAATGAGATCGGGTCGGCGGATTAAACTGTCCTGCGTGGAAAAATCTTTGGTCTTCAAAAACGTGGCATTACCAAAGAGTTTTAGGGTACTCGTGAGTTGTGACTGTACTCCGAATTCCACCCCGCGAGTGCTTGCCTCGTTAATATTATAAGCAGCATAGGGTGGATTGAAGTCGAAAGCAATGAGGTCGGTGAGATTATTTTCAAAAACCACCAAGGTCCAACTCAGGTCTTTGCCATTTTCATAACGTAATCCAATTTCTTTACCGTAATTAGTTTCGGGTCGTAAGGGAATATTTCCTACCGTTCCACCCGCTAAATCATTGGCGGTGGGAGTGTGATAGGCTGTAGCGATTTTGGCATGAGCGCTGATTTCTTTGGTTAAGTTATGTCGGTATTGAACGTCCCAAGAGAAGTGATTTTTAAAATCAGAAAATTTATCTTGTCGGAGGGTAATTTTGAGTTGATCCGTGGGAGTGATTTTCCAATCCGCCCGCGTCCAAAGCCCGACCGACTCTATCGTGTCCTGCCAAACTTTGGGCGTGCTTTCAATTTGGTCATAGCGATTACTTTCATAACTTAGTCCGAGGCCTAAGTTAAGTTGAGCATTAATTTTTTGATCTACATAAGCGGTGAGTTCGTCGCGCTTAATTTTATAACTATAGTCCGTCGCAAAGAAATAGCTCTTGGTTGACGTCTCGTTATGTGACCAAAAAATAGCGGCTTGGGTGGAATCGTCTTGGAAGAAAAACCCAGGAGATAGAAGCCAACCGTGATCATTTTGCCACTCATCGGGGGTGGGGTTGACGTCGGTACCGGATAGCCGTGCGCGACTGGTGTCAGCAGAGCCCAAAATATCAAAACTTATTTTATCCGAAACCTTCCAAACGGATTTGAATAAGAGCGTCGTCGCATCGCGGGAGCTATTGGCCCGCCATCCTTTATTA
>JBAXIK010000113.1:0-2034 GCA_037138415.1 Opitutia bacterium
GAAAGCATCACACTTGAATCCGATGTCCGACACTGACCGTCATCCATTTCTCGCCGGTTTAAGCAAGCACCGCGGTGCCCAGCCCACCTGCCTCATCATTTTTGGCGCTTCGGGCGACCTCGCTTCGCGCAAATTACTTCCCGCCCTCTACAACCTCGCCGTCGATAGTCTGCTGCCTTCGGATTTTTATTTAATTGGGTTTGGCCGTAAGCCGATTCCTGCCGCCGATTTCCAAACTTCGTCGGCCACCGACATTTCCAAGTTCTCCCGTCGGGAATATCGCGCCGACATTTGGAAGCGTGTGAGCGATCAAACTTTTTATCAAGCAGGCGGCTATGATGAGCCAGCCGCCTATGAGAGTTTAAAGCAAAAAATCGCAGTCGCTGAAAAATCAGCCGGTCGTCCTCTACAATTAGTATTTTACGTTTCGACTCCGCCTACAGTCTTTGAATCGATTTTAGAAAACTTAGGAAAATCGGGTTTAGCGGCCCGCGGTCAGGGCACCGCCCTCGAAAGTAAGGTAATTATCGAGAAGCCCTTCGGTCGAGATCTGGAATCAGCTGTCCAACTCAACAAAGTAGCCGCGAGTAATTTCCTTGAGCCCCAGATTTATCGAATCGACCACTATTTAGGCAAAGAAACCGTACAGGATTTATTGGTACAACGTTTTGCGAATCCGATTTTCGAACCTCTTTGGAATAATAAACACGTCGACCACGTACAAATTACCGTGTCCGAAGAATTAGGCGTGGGTTCACGCGGTGGTTATTATGATCACAGCGGTGCCACACGTGACATGTTACAAAACCACACCATGCAGCTGTTGGCACTCACGGCGATGGATCAACCCGCTTCACTTTCCGCTGAACATATTCGTAATGAAAAAGTGAAATTACTAAAATCCGTTCAGCCTTTGCGTCTCGGACCTAATGGTGACGCCGTACGCGCGCAATATACCGCGGGATTATCGGGTGGCGAAAATGTCATCGGATATCACCAAGAAAAAGATATCCCTAACCACTCTTCGACAGAAACTTTTTGTGCACTGCGTCTGACGATTGATAATGCGCGCTGGGCGGGCGTTCCGTTTTATATGCGCTCGGGTAAACGTTTAGCCCGACGAGTTTCAGAAATCGCGGTTCAATTTAAACAGCCCGTTACAGGCTTATTTGCTGGAGATTCGCGCTACGACATCGCCCCTAATCGCTTGGTGATTCAGATTCAACCTGATGAAGGTGTGACTCTAGTGATGAATTCGAAAGTGCCTGGTTTAGAGCCTCGCACGCAACCTGTACGCTTGAGTTTCCGTTACGCGACCACCTTTGGTTCTAATACGCCTGAGGCCTATGAGCGTTTGATTCTCGATGCCATTGTGGGCGACCGTACTTTATTTATCCGTGGTGATGAAACTGAAGCTTCGTGGCGTTTGTTTACACCTCTCCTGAAAAGTTGGGAGCAGTTAGGCAAATCGGGTGTGGAGACTTACGCTGCGGGATCCTGGGGTCCTGCAGGGGCTGATGATTTATTATCGGCTAATGGACACAGCTGGCGCAACGCCGGACGATAATCCATGGCTCATCCTATTTTAGATCATCTGTCGGGCTTTCCCTTAAAAGTGTCGGAGGCTCTCCATGCGCTTGATAAAGCGTGGGCCGATGAGGGTGAAGATGCATCGCGCGCATCGCAGATGAATTTAATTTTAATGTTCGGTGCGCGTGTAACACCCGCTGATGCTCAAGCTCGCTTCGACGAAGCCGTTTTATTTGCGCAGCGTTATCCTTGTCGCGTCATTGTTTTAGCTGCCCGTCCCGTTGCCGAAGCTCATGCACCGTTAGAGGCCAAAGTGAATGTCGTTTGTTTCTTTGATCCGAATCGTCGCGGTAAACGTTGCTGCGAAGCGTTGATGTTAGCACACGGAAAACCTACCAATGAACTCGAGTCGCTGGTTTCGACGTGGCTCGAAGGTGATTTACCGGTGAATCTTTGGGCTCATGGAGTGAGCGATGAAGAAATGGAACCATGGTTGATTTGGAC
>JBAXIK010000114.1:0-1983 GCA_037138415.1 Opitutia bacterium
CCTTACCCTCTTCTTCATCTTTCGCGAAAACCAGCTTCAGACCCGTAAAGACGAGGAATAAACCAAATAGAGGTAAAAGTATGACGAAGCGATCGACCGCAGCGACTCCGATAATGATAAAAAGTGCGCGCATCACAATCGCTCCCAGAATTCCCCAGAACAAGACTCTGTGTTGGTATTGAGTAGGAATCTTAAAGTGGGCAAAAACCAAAACAAAGATAAACAAGTTATCCACCGAAAGGGCTAATTCTAAAATATATCCACCGACAAACAATTCAGCGGTCTCGGATCCGTGCCAGAATGAAAGTAGAAAAGAAAAAGCAATAGCCAAAGAGACCCACACGGTACACCAAGCAATCGCCTTCTTGAATGTTGGGGCTTCTTCTTTACGGCTGAATACACCTAAATCTAGAGCCAGCATGGTACAGATAAAAACAATAAAGCTCACCCAAGCCCAGCCAGGAACCAACATCGGGGTAGTTGCGACTGACAAATAAGCGGCCATAGAAAAAGAATTGGGAAATTATCGCTCAATGTCAAATGATGAGGGCTTGCCCGAGGGACACAAAAGCCCTAAAAACCTTGTCCGCGTTCCCGTAGTTCAACGGATAGAACATTGGTTTCCTAAACCGAGGATACAGGTTCGATTCCTGTCGGGGACAGCGGATTTACTTTAAGCGATAACCCTGAATTTGGGTAGTCGCACTGCGCTTATAAATCTTAGAAACATCCTCTATGGTGAGCAGAACCCAGGGGGCTAAAATATTTTCACCGTTTTTAGTGAGGACGATGTTATCGGCAATATAAACGCAGGTATGTAATCCTTCGCCGTTATCAGTGTAGCACAAGACATCGCCAAACTGATACGGAGCAGATACTTGATTGTAAGCTTGGGTTAGCTGAATGGCCGCCATCGAAGTATTTCGATAATAATCACGCGGACTAAGATTGAAAAAGTTGAGTGATGTCCAATGACAATCAGGTAAACGACCTTTAACGCCGTCTCTCAGCGTGGGAAACGTATAAAGTTTCTCCCGCATGATGACTGGCAAGAAATGCATGATATCAACCGTATCGTTAAGATCATTCTCTTTTGCGACAGCCTTAATAAAAGTCATCCGTGGAGACTCCGGTTGATTTCCGATCCAATAACGCAAGAATGCATCGCGCTGTTCCGGCTTAAGAGGGAATTTTTTATTAACGACCAAGGACATGCATCGAGTAATCGCTCGGAGTGTATTTTTAATTTCTTCCGTATTCTGAGCATAGTTGAGCAAAACCCCGACGTTACTGAATACTAACGCATTTCCGCGGTGCCAAACTAACTGTCTAACTGCGTTCTTCTGATTGGCATTAAGAGTAGCCTCAGCCAACCATTCTTCGACATCACCCGATAAAATAAATACTGGGTCAGTATAATAATCATTCTGCGGATATTTAGAAATTTCGGTGTAAAGCTTATCTCGGATAGTTCCCTTGATCAGCAATAAATCTTCCAACTTTGGATAAATAACAATCTCGGCGCCGCTGCTCTTTAACTGACTGGAAGATGTCAGACGCTCAACTAAAGTAAGTTCGACGCCCGATTGTATTAATAAATCCTTAACCATGCTCGCCGATAAACCTGGAAAAGTCCAACGTGGCACTGGGTCAGGCTTGCCAGCAATTTCGATCACTGAGTCGGGCGCTTCTAAGTAAATATTAGATACAAGGAGCTCTCCCCACGGACCGGGATTTGCTTGTTTAGTGTACCCAAACAAGGGTGCGACCCATAAAAAATTAATTAGAATTAAACAAACCAGTGAATTCATACAGTAGTTGAACCCCAAACCTTCGCTTAGGTTTCAAAATTGTAAAGAATTTTTAAAATTATTTACCGATGGTACGCTCTAAAAACTCCACCACCACAGCCTTAACATCAGGGTCATTGCTCGTGCGAGATTCAGCCTGACCTTTAAAAGTTCCTGAGAGCTTCCACCCTTT
>JBAXIK010000115.1:0-1971 GCA_037138415.1 Opitutia bacterium
CCTGCACCGTCTGCACCTGAAGGTGGCGACGATGTACCATTCTAATTTTTATAATCACAATTAAACCCGACCACACCTATGGCATACACCGAAGTTTTACTCATTAAGCCCGTCGACGGCCTTGGCGCCGAAGGCGAGCAAGTCCGCGTCCGCGCAGGCTACGCACGCAATTTCTTGTTCTTACAAGGCATTGCTCTCCCCGTTAATCGCGCTAACACTAAGTACATCGAGTCTTTGAAAGAAGCTCGCACCGTACGCGAGGCCCGCGACCTCGAAGTAGCCACTACCTTGGCTGCTAAGTTAGCTGCGGTGAAATTAACCTTTGCCGTGAAGACCGGTGAAGGAGGCAAAATGTTTGGCGCCATCAGCACTGCTGAAATCGCTGCTAAGCTCGCCGAACATGGTATCGAGTTGGAGCGCAAGCGCATCCACCTCGGCCAAGGTCCTGTAAAATTACTTGGTAAACACGTCTCGACCATTCGCCTCCATGCCGACGTCACCGTCGAACAGGAGTTTGAAGTAATCTCGGAAAATCCCATCGAAGAGATTAAGGAAGTAGCCGAAGAATCCGATCGTCCTGAGCGCGATAAGAAACCTCGCAAGCAACCTCGTAGCGACAAGTCCGAGAAATCAGACAAAAAATCTAAAGCGAAGAAGTAAAATCTCTTCTGCTTACGCAAAGAAAAACCCGCCGAATGGCGGGTTTCTTTTTGGCTAAATATTTTAGGTCTTAGCGAGGGAGGAGGAAGTTTGTATTATTAATTTCGAACTCCACTTCATTATTGTGGAAGTGGAGAATGCCTACCCACTGTACCGCGGTACCTTTAGCGACCGATTTAATCGACGATGCTACCTTAGGAGAGAGGTAGAGATTATAAGTTTTCTCACCCACTTTAACGGCTGAGGTTTTCTTACCGCCACCGAGGAACGTACCGTCGATGACGAATAAGTCGTTGAAGGAGTTGGATAGTTCTACAGGTGACATTTTTTCGAGTGAGCTTGCGCGAGGAAGTTTAGCGCGATCAATCGGGCCAGCGACTTCGAGTCATGCCTCACTCGGAGTAATCTCCGCACGCTTTAATGGAACGCCTGCTTTTTCATCTTTGTTAATCACGGTCAAATTCGCCATGACCGGGAAGTGGTCGCTGATGCCGGCGCCAGGTCCGTAAAGGGTGACAGGGTTAGGCAGGCGGGCCAGTGATTTTGCGTTTAATCCTTCAATAACGACCGCACCAAAACTACCGCCGACATAATCAACGCCCGAGCCGTTGGCGAGGCCTTTAGAAATGATAATCTGCATGAGTGTGCCCCATTCGCCTTGATAGGTATCAGAGCGTCTTTGGCTGGGTTCGACATCGTACCACAAATTATAAAGTACTGCGCCGCTGTTATTCGCGGAGGTGAATTTTTCGACATTACCTTGTGAGCCCAGTACATCTTGAACTCCGGTACGTCCCATTTTGGGATAACGTTGGAGTTGATTGTAGTGAGCGTTTAAATCTCCGCCGATGATCACATTAGCGTCGGGATTAGTTTTGAAAATTTCGTCGAGACGTTTGCGCAACACGCCGGCATTCTGTATGCGAATTTTTTCTAAACCTGCATCACCGGCGCCACTCTTCCAGTGATTTGCGTAAACATAAACGCTTTCGCCACCGACTTCGATTTCGGCTTCCACGATTGTACGAGCACCTTGTACATGAAGTTGTTTTGTACTCTTGATGGGTAAACGCGTTAAAATAGCACAGTGAATAGCTTCTTTGCTGAGATCGAGCACATCACCTAAAACCACTTGATAGCCTTTAAGACCTTCATCTTCGAGGGCTTTGATTAACCAATTCTCGATGGGCATTCCGCGCAATTCGTCGGACAAATCATTCTTTAAAATATCTTTATAGTTTTTATCTTTTTGGGCGGCGAGGAAATCGCTGACGGACGCTGTGGTGTTGGGTGTGTGATCGGCTTCAAGTT
>JBAXIK010000116.1:0-1930 GCA_037138415.1 Opitutia bacterium
GTGTTACGCTGGAAGCTTGGTGGATAAGGGTAGCTTCTACACTTTCGATTTTAATGCCCACCGACAGATTTTCAAAATGTAGCTGATCGATGTTCACGCGGGAACTATTGCTGATGATAATGCCGGCACTTACTTTTCCGTTCCCTTTTAGGACACCGCCTTTTTTTGACTTACAATACAGGTTTAAGTTCTCGCTTTGCTCAATTTTAATTAAGCTTTCCACGGTCGTTTTTTCATCAGCGACAATACTCGATCCTTCAGCGAACTCTAAAAAGTTTTTGGTGCCGAAGACTAAAGGGGTGGCCTTGACGGTTAGCTTACCCTTAAGCACGAATACCCAAATGGCTTCAGGGTTTTCTAAACGGCAGTTTTCAATTTGGCTTTGGGCTGCTTCCACGCTTACTGTATTTAAGTCTACTTTTTTTATAACTTCCTTTGGGTGAATCGCGAAGGTCGCATTAGGATCCCGATAGAATTTATCCGAGATAACTGGATTGATTTCAACGGCGAGCAGGGAGGTGCTCAGGCAGAGCAGTGATAGGACGAAGTGCATAGGTTTTAAATGGGATTTGCGTAGGTAGATGCAAGCCATTCGACTGCATTACCTTGGATTTGTTCCCCCTTCAATTACCGTCAATTATTTAGGCTCTTTGGCGTAGGTTTTACCCGTAGCACTGAGCGACTTTCCTGAATCATCGTATAGACATGATGTGCCATCGCCCGAACTATGCCAAGCGTAACGCTGCACCCAGTCGGTTTTTTCCATCCACCGAATCACTTCCGAAATAAATTGATTCACCTCTTGTTGATTAAATTTTTTGGGATCTGACTTCGATGACTCCGACGTTTGGCAGGCAAACTCAGTAATCCATAAGGGTAAATCATAGGCTCTGTGAATGGCCTCCATGTCATCAATAAATTTTTTGGAGTTGGCTCCCTTGTACCAATGAACCGCTATCGCATCTACCTTGGGCTTGGCTTTCATGAAGTCGGGTAACCAATCACCATTAATCGGATCTTTGCACATGGCAGGTCCCACGACGAATTTTCCTTTCATGGTTACTTTAGACCAATTGGCTAAACCTTCTTTGGCGCTGATGTTATCTTGCTTCGGATGATCGGGTTCGTTGTAGCCAAGAATGAAATCACCTCGTCCCAGACTCGTCGCTGTTTTGCCGGCACGAATCATCGGTATGAATTCGATACTGGTGTTAAATTTTGAAGAAGTGGTTTGCCAGTTATAGAACCAGCCAACGTTAAGTTCTTTGAGTTCATTTGCTCCAAGCCAGTCGGGAAATCTTCCGAGACCCACACCTTTCTTATTACTGATAGTTTTCTCAACCTTAGGTGTTGGTTCAGCTGCACAAAGAGCAGTGCCTAGCAAAACTAGGCCAATGACGATAAAGGCAGAATAGGTTTTATTCCGCATAGAACAGTTATTTTTTGCCGTAGCCGGCTTCTGGTTTACCGTCAGGGTCCAGATGATTGACAGACCAGAGTAGGCCGCGGGTAATAAAATTGAGATAGCGATCATCGCCAACGGTTTTGTTGTCGTGCCCCAAGGTTGTACTGAAGATGCGTGTTTTTTGGGATCCGTATAAATGGGTCCACGCGATGATAGACTCTACTTTATTTTCTACGCCTGTCTTTTTATCTTTCACCATTTGGCTACCGCGCACCAAGGGCGTGATTTGGAAGATTTTAACATTATTGTAGAGCTCTTCGTTGGGGATAGTAGTCCAGTCAGTTAAACCTTTGGTGATGGGACTTTCTTGATTAAAGAATGAAATATCTAAGGCCAACTTGGGTCCGTGTCCGTTGGACTGTAGGCCAATCATCTCATACCAATGAGCATTATCAGTACCTTCGGTGACAGGCTCTTTGTAATTACCCCAGCGATAGCTGTGCATGCCGCAATGAAGGTTAACGG
>JBAXIK010000117.1:0-1883 GCA_037138415.1 Opitutia bacterium
GACATCGCCATCCACGCATCGAATCTCTCTCCGGCAGAAAGGTGACTATGCCAAACAACGACTTTGGTTCCTAGGTCGGCTAAGCGTGAACGCAGTCGACCCACGGTCTGCGGAGTCAGAGCCACTTCAGGTACCAAGAAAATCGCCGACCCACCCTCTTGAACAACTTTACGAATCAGTGCGACGTAGACTTCGGTTTTACCCGAACCGGTGACACCATGTAATAAATGAGTACGAAAAGTTTTTTGATCTAAAGTTTCAGTGGCGGACGCAACCGCTTCTTTTTGTGTAGCATTCAGGTCATGACCTAAAGCAGGGACCGATTCTGATTCTGATTCTGAAAACGGATCATTATAGGCCACACGCCACAGGACACTCGCATCTTCTTTAATCAGGCCTGCTTTAATTAAGGCGTCTACCGCTTGTTGAGAAATTCCGAGTCCATTCGTCGTTTTAGCCCTATCTACAGGCTCTTTCTGTGCGCTCATGAAGTCGAGCAACTGCGCCTGACGCGGAGCCTTCTTCCGCATTTTGGCCAAGGCTTCTAAATCAATCGGGCCGACCAGACTGAGCATCCGACGCAACACTGGACGCACACCTTTACGCACAGCTGCGGGCAGAACAGTTTCTAAAACAGAATTTAATCCACAGCCATAATACGCCGCCATCCATTCGGCCAGTTTGCAGCAATCGGGCGTCATCACCGGTTGCTCATGCTCGAGCATAATAATACTTCTCAGTTTAGTATCGGCGAGAGGTTCAGCCGGGTATTTCCAAACCACGCCTAAACTGTTTCGGTTACCGAGAGGTACTCGCACCAACTGACCTACTTGCAAAGTATCTTTGAGCGCGGCGGGAACGGAATACGAGTAGGCCCGTGCTCCTCCGTCAAAAGGAACTACTTCGGCGACGCCGGGCTCGATTTCACCAAAAAGGTTGGGCACAAGGACTACCTTCGGCGAACTCCGTTAGGGTTTCAAGCCGAGTGATAAAAACCTTTGCACCCTAGTTGCGCGAGCGCGAGTGGGTGGCGATTCGGACGCACAATAAGGCCCAAAAACAGCCAATACAGTTCGCCACAGGCAGTTGCAGGTTAGTGGGCATACTGTAGAAAATACAGGTTCCCGGAATCCAGACTGCGTAGTTCGGCAATAAATTGGGGAGGATGAGTCGACGATACCAACCTGGTCTTAAAGCGATTTTCATTTTCTCTATACTCCAATCGTGATCCTTCCAGTAATGCGAAATGGCATTGAGCGGAGCGGCCACCATAGTTGTGAAAAATATTTGGTCGAATAAAACTTTTTTAATAACGGTCGAAGTCGTTTTAGCGTCACCGAAGATCTGCGCCTGAAGTCCGTAGAAGAAACAGACCACGACACCCATCCACGCCCACCAGAAAAAACTGTGAATTAAATCGAGAAAAGGATGGGCGGGGCGAATTGACGGAAAGCACATGCGGAAACACCAAGGAACAAATCCACCGGTGATGGCGGTACTCAAAATACCAAACGTCCAAACGTTTTGCTTATTAAACTCACCTAAAACATCTAAAGTCTGCTGCACCGAAACGCAGTTGTAATAACTCCAAACCAACAGAGTGGATAAAGATAAGATAATCACCGAGGGAACGGCGTTGTCTTTGACGGCATTCACTCCGGCCGACCAGGCAGGAGAGTCAGATTTCTCACTCATCCGAGTAACTTTCTAAGTAGTTGGTCAATCATGACGGGGTTAGCTTTACCTTGAGTTCTCTTCATAATGGGTCCCTTGAGGGCATTGATAGCTTTTTCATTTCCAGCGCGGTATTCGGCGATCGATTTTGCCACAGCTGGATCAGCAATCACTTCGGCAACGATTTTCTCGAGCTCACCGGTGTCGCT
>JBAXIK010000118.1:0-1662 GCA_037138415.1 Opitutia bacterium
CTCGGCCGTCGTGAAGAAACCAGCGGACTCTTTGGAAAGAAAACGGTGCGCACGATTTATGATAACGTATTTAAAATAAAAAATTCGAAATCGACGGCCATTGAACTCGTGGTGTGGGATCAAATTCCGATTTCCGACCACGAAGATATCAAAGTCGTTCTCGAAGAACCTAAATATGAAAAAGATTCAGAGAATCTTAAGATGTCAGACGGCAAACTTCTCGAATGGCGTTTCAACTTAAAGCCAGACGAGAAAAAAGAGGCGCCCTTCCGTTTCGTGATCGAGCGCCCCGAAGGCACGATTATCCAAGGACTCTAATTACTTTAGGATAATACGCTGACCGTCGTAGCAGAGTCCCACTTTGGGATAGGCTATGGCTAGTTCGGACTCAGGCCACTTACCATAATCAGTCTGGTAAGTCATATGTGTAATATAAGCCTGCTTGGCGTTCATCTCGACCGACATTTCGCAGGCCTTCCCTATCGTCATATGTGTCGGGTGAAAATTGGGTCTTAATCCGTCGAGGATGGCGACGTCACAGTCTTGAGCTAATGCAATCGCCTCACGCGTGAGCGTTTTACAATCGGTGTAATAGACGAATTTCTTTCCGGTGGATGGCTCGAAGAAAATGAGGCCTAAGGTCGACTCGCTACCGTGAGGTAGGATGGTTGAGGTGACGGTGCCGCCACCGGGTAGTTTTAATTCTTTAGGAAAAAGGCTGACGTCTAATTCAATATATCCGGGCGAAGCCAGGGCACCGATGGCGTAGGGATAGATCGCTTCAATACGGTGCTTGCCCTGGGCCGTCGTATAAACCGGCATCGCCTTGCCGTTATTATTACAAAATTGACGAAGATCATCCATGCCAAGGACGTGGTCTGCATGGCCGTGAGTGAGAATGAACGAATCTATTTCATTAACACGATTAACTAAACATTGCATCCGAAATTCAGGGGCAGCGTCGACCTGCACATGGTGGCCTTCAATCGTTACGTGTACGCTGGTGCGGGTGCGCCAATTTTTGGAATTAGAAAGGTCCAAACCCGGATTATCATGGGCCACCAAGGGAACCCCTTGTGACGTGCCACAGCCCATGACGATGATTTCCATGCCCCGAAAAGTGTGAGACTTAACTTAGAGTGCAAGAGACATTCTCACGACTTTTGCACAAAAAGCCATTAAACACCGCCTCCTTACTTGCATCCAAACACCAACCCTGTTTTCTTTGGGTCATCTGTGTTTAATAACTTAACTGAGAAACTGACCAAAGCTCTCCGCGATCTGCGTGGGCTCTCTAAACTTACGGCTGAAAACATCGTTCCGGCTCTGAATGAAGTTAATTCTGCCTTACTGAGCGCCGATGTTAATTTCAAAGTCGCTCAAGAATTCACTGAACGCGTCAAGGTTGCGTGTCTAGGCAAAGAAGTCGTTGAAGCCGTATCACCCGGACAGATGGCCGTAAAAGTCGTCTCCGACGAACTTACTCGCTTACTCGGCGAAGGTGAAAAAACCTTAAACCCTCAACGCCCACTACGTATTTTGCTGGTTGGACTTCAGGGCTCAGGTAAAACGACGAGCGCTGCTAAATTAGCCCGACATCTCATCAAGAAAGAAGGGGTTAGAAAACCTAGTTTAATCGCAGCCGATTTACGCCGCCCTGCA